>DAINBM010000298.1:0-3698 GCA_036732965.1 Caulobacteraceae bacterium
CCGGAACCGTCATCGGACCGGCGCGCTCGGCAGAGCCCCGGCTGCAGTCGTCCGGCCTGATCGTCAAGGTCACCGGCAAGGCGGCCATCCTGCTGTCCATCGGACTGACCCAGAGCGCCCACATCGAATCGACCAGCCTGCAGGACGGATTCATCATTCCCCGGGCGGCCCTGATCCGCTTCCGGGGCTCGGACTGGGTCTATGTCCGGTCGGCCCCCACCCGGTTCGAGCGTCGGATGGTGATGAACCCGACCCCCCAGGAGAACGGGTTCTTCGTCGGAGGCGGCTTCGGCCGCACCGACGCCGTGGTGGTGGAAGGCGCCGCCGCCCTGTTCGCGGTGGAGCAAAGCGCAGCGACCGGGAGCCGCTAGATGCTCGCCGAGATCATCCGCTGGTCGCTGGATCGCCCCCGACTGGTGGCCTGGGCCTGCATCGGCTTCTTCGCCTGGGGCCTGTTCTATGTCCACGACGTGCCGCTGGACTTCCTCCCCAACCTCGCCCCCGCCGAGACCACCATCCAGACCGAGGCCCCGGGTCTGGTGGCCGAGCAGGTCGAGCAGCTGATCACGCGCCCGATCGAGAGCGCCCTGATCGGCTCGGCCGGCGTGGGCGCGGTGAAGTCCCAGTCCGTCCAGGGCCTGTCCATGATCACCGTGCGCTTCGCCGACGGTGCGGACCCCTACCGGGCCCGGCAGTCCGTGGCGGAGAGCCTGTCCGCGGTGAGCGGATCCCTGCCCGCCTCGGCGGCCGCCCCGCGTCTGGCCCCCCTCACCTCCCGGGGGTCGGAGGTGATCCAGATCGGCTTCACCAGCGACCGGCTGGATGCCCTGCAGCTGCGCGATCTGGTCCAGTGGACCGTCCGACCGAGGCTGCAGGCGGCCAGCGGTGTCGCGCGGGTGGAAATCTATGGCGGCGAGACGCGCCGGATCGAGGTTCGCGCGCGGCCTGCGGACCTGTCGGACAGTGACCTCGGCTTTCTCGATATCCTGAATGCGGTGAAGCGCGCCACCAGCGTCGCCGGCGCCGGGTTCATCGACACGCCCACCCAGCGGGTGCTCATCGAACCCCGCGGCCAGGCCCTGACGCCGGACGATGTCGCCGCCGGGCAGATCCACGTGCCCGGCACCGCGCCGGTACGGATCGGTGACGTGTCCGATGTGGTGGAGGCCCCGGCACCGGCGCTGGGCACGGCGTTGATCCAGGGCAGGCCGGGGGTGATCGTCCATGTGGTCAGCCAGTATGGCACCAACATCTTCGCCACCTCCCACGCGGTGGAGGCGGCCGTGGCCGAACTTCGTCCCGCCCTGGAGGGCCAGGGGGTCCGGATCGACACCACCCTTGACCGGCCCGCGACCTTCACCGCCGCGGCCCTGTCCGGCATCGCCTTTGACCTCGCCATCGGGGCCCTGCTGATCGCTGTGGCCCTGACGGTCTTCCTGCGCGACCCCCGCGCCATCCTGATTTCGCTGATCAGCCTGCCCCTGTCGCTGCTGGCGGCGGTGGCCACCCTCAAGGCGCTGGGCTGGGGACTGAACTCCATGACCCTCGGCGGCCTGACCCTGAGCCTCGGTCTCGTCATCGACGACTCCGTGATCGGCGTGGAAAACGTGACCGCCCGGCTCCGGGACGCCAAGCATGACCATGCCTCCGACCGCGACACGATCCTGGCGGCCTTGCTGGAGGTGCGCGGACCGGTCACCTATGCCATCTGCGCCGTGATCGTGGTCCTCGCCCCGTTGCTGGTGCTGGGGCAGCTGGCGGGCACGCTGCTCGCCCCCCTGGCCGCCGCCGTCATCGCCGGATCCCTCGCGTCACTGCTGGTCGCGACGATCGTGACACCGGCCCTGTGCTACCTCTTCCACCGCCATGACGGCACGCCGGACGAACCGAGGCTCCTCACCCGGCTGAAGGACCTTCAGGGATCGCTGCTGGTGCGGATCTGTGCACGGCCGAGGACCGTCGTCGCCGCGTCCGGGCTGGTGATCGCCGTGGCGCTGGGCATCTTCCTCACCGACCGTTTCGAGCTGCTCCCCGGGGTGCACGACGGACACCTGATCGCCGAGGCCAGCGCGCCGCCCTCGACATCCCTCGAGGTCATGAAGGCCTACGGGGTGCATGTGAGCGCCGCGGTCCGCCAGGTCCCCGGCGTGATCTCGGTCAGCCAGCGCATCGGCCGCGACCCGACCGGGGCCGACAGCTGGGGCCCGGAACACACGATCTTCGACATCGGTCTGGCCCCCGGGCTCGGGGCCGGGGCCCAGGAGCGGATCAAAGCCCGTGTCCGCGACGAGCTGGGCCAGCACCCCGGCCTGTCACCGTCGCTCAGCTCGCGCCTTGATGCGTCCGAACGCGATCTGCGGGGCGGCGCACCCTTCCAGGTGACCCTGTTCGGCAACGATCTGGACGCGCTCGACGCCACGGCCGGACAGATCGCCGGGCTGCTCAGGACCCTTCCCGGTGCCGCAGACGTGGCCACCGGCAGCGATGCCCGGGGTCCGGTGGTGCGGATCGACCTCAACTTCCCCCGGCTCGCCCTCTACGGGCTGTCGGCGGCGGATGTCCTCGACACCGTCCAGGCCGCCTATGCCGGTGAGCAGGTCGCGCAGATCTTCGACCGGGGCCGGGTGGTGGACCTGGCGGTCAGTGTCCAGGACAAGCTGCGCCGGGATCCGGAAGGCGTGGGTGACCTGCTGCTGCGGTCGAGCTCCGGCGTGTCCGTGCCGCTGCGGACCGTGGCCAATGTCTATCTGACGGAGGGCCGCGTCGTCATCGTCCACGACAATGGCCTGAGACGGCAGGTGGTGACAGCCCATCCCCGGAACCTGGCCCGCTTTGCCGAGGCGGCGCGCAAGGCGATCTCGGCGCATGTCCCGCTCACCCGCGGCACCTTCATCGAATATGCGGGCTCGGCCCGGGCGGACGATGAGGCCCGGCGCGCCATCGCGATCAACTACGTGCTGGCGGGGTTCATCGTCCTGGCATTGCTGTCGGCGGCCTTTGGCGCCCGTACCGGGGGCCTGATCCTGGGCTCGTGCCTGTTCTCGTTCGTCGGCGCGGTGATCGCCGCAGTGGCCTTTGGGGGGGTGCTCAGTCTCGGGGCGCTGGTGGGCTTCATCGCCCTCTTCGGCATGTCCATGCGCAGCGCCATCCTCCTGTTCGACCGGCTGGGGGATCTCATCGTCCTCGACCGGGCCCCCTGGTCGGTGGCGACGGTCAAGCTGGCGGCACGCCAGCGCCTCACGCCTCTCCTGATCACCGCCCTGCTGGCCGCCCTCGCCCTGGTGCCGCTGGCGCTGCATGCGGGCACGGCCGGCCGCGAAATCCTAGGCCCCATGGCGATCGTGATCCTCGGCGGGCTGGTCACCGGCACCCTGGGCAACACCCTGGTCCTGCCGGCCCTGATCCTCGCCTTCTGGCATCCCCGCCACGCAGGCCAGCCTGGGGGAACCGGGGCCGCGCACCACGACCACGTCCACTAGGCCCGTATCCATCGGCCCCCTGTCCGTCGGGCTTCGACCGGGCGCGCCGGGCGCGGGACAGCGGGCGGGACAAATTGTGATTTTTTTGTGTACAATGTTCCGATTACGGATCAAAATGTGCTGATTTCCCATGGTGAAACCGACCGGACAGGCGTAGGTTTGCGGCATCGAAATGCCCAGACTGGGAGAGTTGAGCATGAAAAATTCACACGATCCGGT
>DAINBM010000299.1:0-3671 GCA_036732965.1 Caulobacteraceae bacterium
CCAGAGGCCCATGGCCACCCCGCGCTTGTCCGGGGGGAAGATGCGCATCATCAGGGTCTGGGACAGCGGCATGATCGGCCCGCCGCTGAACCCCTGCAGCACCCGGAACGCCACCAGCACCCCGAGCGACGGGGCAATGCCGCAAAGCGCCGAACAGACGCCGAAGGCGATCACCGCGCCGCAGAACACCCGCACCGCGCCGAACCGCGCCGCCAGCCAGCCGGACAGGGGCACGGTGATGGCCTCGGCCACGGAATAGGAGGTGATGACCCAGGTGCCCTCGCTCGGCGAGATGGCGAGCCCCCCGGCGATGTTGGGCACGCTCACATTGGCAATGGTGGTGTCGAGGATGGCCATGAAGTTGGCCATGGCCAGCACGAAGGCCCCCAGGATCAGCATCGGGCCGGTCAGGGGCGACTTGTCCGTACGGGAAAAGGCCGCCGTCATGGCGGGGCTCACCGGATGGCGCCGGAGGCGGTGTCGATGTCGGCCTTCACCGACAGCCCGACCCGCAGGGGGTGTGCGGCCAGATCCTTCGCGTCGAGGCGGATGCGCACCGGCAGACGCTGCACCACCTTGATCCAGTTCCCGGTGGCGTTCTGGGCCGGGATCACGGCAAAGGCGGCGCCGGTGCCACCGCCGACGCCCACCACGGTCCCGTGATACTTCACGCCGCCGCCATAGAGATCGGCCTCGACCTCCACGGCCTGACCGACCCGGACCTGCTTCAGCTGCACTTCCTTGAAGTTGGCGTCGACAAAGGCCTGGTTGATGGGAACGATGCTCATCAGCGGCGTGCCGATGGCCACCCGCTGGCCGACCTGCACGTTGCGCTTGGCCACGATCCCGTCCACCGGCGCGCGCAGGACGCAGCGGTCATAGTTCATCTGCGCCGCATCCAGATTGGCCTTGGCGTACTTCACGTCCGGATTGTCGTCGACCCCGGCCCCGGCGGTCAGGGCGGACTGGGCCTCGCTCTGGGCGCGAGCCACCTTCAGATTGGCCTCGGCGAGGGCCTGGGCGGCCTTCACCGCCGACAGATTGGCCTCGGCATTGCGCAGGGCGGTGCCGGCATTGGTCAGTTCCTC
Organism: Caulobacteraceae bacterium; assembly: GCA_036732965.1. Lineage (GTDB taxonomy): Bacteria > Pseudomonadota > Alphaproteobacteria > Caulobacterales > Caulobacteraceae > CAIMFV01. The sequence continues at coordinate 1,089 of DAINBM010000299.1, forward strand.
GCCCGAGACGGCACCGGACGCCCCCAGCTTCTCCCGCCGGTCATATTCCAGCCGGGCCCGGGCCAGATCGCTCTCGGCCGCCACGGTCTGGGCCCGGGCCCGGGCCAGGTCCGCATCCCGCGCGGCAACGGTGGCACCCGCGGCGTCGGTGGTGGCGATCGCGCCCCTGACCCGGCGCACGACCCGGGCATAGTCCGCCCGGGCCTGAGCCAGAGGATAGGCCGCGTCCGTGGGATCGAGCACCGCCACCACGTCCCCGGCCTTCACGGCCTGGGTGTCGGCCACCAGCACCTTCTGCACGGCCCCCGCGGTCTGCGGGGTGATCAGGGCGATGTCCGCGCCCACATAGGCGTCGTCGGTGGCGACGTGGTGCGAGCCCACCAGCAGCCACCAGCCCCCGTAGACCAGCGCCCCCAGACCGACCACGGCACCGAGGCCGGTGAACAGGCGCTGTCTCAGGCTGGCGGCGGGCCGCACGCCGGGGGCCGGCGCTTTCGACGAAGGGGAGGAGACGGTGTCACTGGCCATGGGTCGGACTTTCAGCGGCGGCAGGGTCATGCGGCGGGGACGAAAGGGGGCGTTCGGAGCTCATCGGGCGACGGCGGGGCCGGACCCGGCGGCGGCGTGATAGCCGCCCCCGAGCGCCCGGACGAGGGCGATGTCATTGGTCAGGGCGATGCCCTCGAGATCGGCCACCGCCCGGCGCTGGCTGATCAGGGTGTTCTCGGAGGCGAGCACGGCGATGTAGGGGGACAGCCCGCCCTCGTACCGCGCCACGGCGATCCGGTAGGCCGCCTCGGAATTGTCCAGCGCCTCCCGGGCATCGGCCAGCTGCCGGTCCAGCATGCGGATGTTCACCACCGCGTCCGCCACCTCGCGCAGGGCCTGGGTCAGGGTCTGGTCATAGGTGGCGGCGGCCAGGTCGTACTGGCTGCGGGCATTGCGATAGGCCGCCCGGCCCCGCCCGCCGGAGAAGATCGGCAGGCTGAGCGCCGGTCCCACGCCGGCGAAGCGGCTGTCCTTGGCGGTCAGCAGGTCGAGCCCCAGGGACTGGAATCCGAACGACCCGGCGAGGTTCAGGTTGGGGTAGAAGTCCGCGTCCGCCGCCTTGATCCGCTTGGCCGCCGCCTGGGCCCGCAGACGGGCGGCGATGATGTCCGGTCGCCGTCCCACCAGGTCCAGCCCCACCTGGGGCGGCAGGCCGAAGGGCTTCAGGGCGGGCGCACCGGCGTCCAGCGTCACGGTCAGGCCCCGGTCCGGACCCGCCCCCATCAGCGCGGCCAGCTGGTTGCGGCCCAGCGCGATCTGCCGGTCCAGGGCATCCACCTCCGCCCGGGCGGCGGGCACGCTGGCGGCCTGCTGCTTGAACTCGCCCCGGGTCTCGAGACCGTTGTCCAGCCGCTGCCCGACCAGGGCCAGGGTCTTCTTCCGCACCTCCACCGCCGCCTGGGCCGCGGCCCGGTCGGCGGCCAGACGGCGCAGGTCGGCATACTGGGCGGCAATGGCGGAGGACAGGGTCAGCTCCGCCTCGGCCCGGTCGGCCCGGGCGGCCTCGGCCTCCGACAGGGCGGCGGCCAGGTTCGCCCGGTTGCGACCGAACAGGTCGAGGTCCCAGGCCATGTCCACGGACAGCCGTCCGAACGCGCGGGGGGAGCCCGGGAAGTTCCGCTTGATGAAATCCGGAAAGCCCGTGTTCTTGCTCTGCAGATATTCCTGCTCGCCAGCGCTGACCTGCACTCCGGGCAGGAGCGTCGATCGGACCTGGCCGGCCATCGCGTCGGCGGCGCGCAGACGGGCCGCCGCCTGGCGAACGGTGGGCGCGGTCCTCAGACCCTCCTCGATCAGCCCGTCCAGCTGCGGATCCCCATAGGCCTTCCACCAGACCTGCGTCGGCCAGTCTGCGCTCGGCGCAGCGAGGCTCTGCTGCGAGGCGAGGTGCCCCGCCGCGACCAGCTTCGGGCGGGGCCCGAGGTCCGGCGCACAGCCCGTCGCCAGTACCAGCACCGCCGCCAGCAGACCGGTGACGGCAAGATCGGGGCGGTCGGCGCGCGGGGAGATCGGTCGCTTCAGCATCGATCGGAGGCCTTTTGTGGTCGACAGGCGGGAGTGTATACCGTACGGTACGGTACGGTTTCGTGACGGTACATAGGCCGCGAGAGGCGGGGGTCAAGAAAAACCGTACGGTTCGGTCAGGAAATGGGACAGATCGCGCAGAAATCCAGAGGGGCCCGGTGCGATCGTCGCCGTGAGGCCATCATCGAGGTGGCCCGGGACATCTTCCTGTCCGAGGGCTATGGCGCGGCGTCCATGTCCACCATCGCGGCAGCGGTGGGCGGATCGAAGGGCACACTCTACGCCTATTTCCGGTCCAAGGCGGAGCTGTTCGGGGCGGTGCTGAGCAACACCACCGAGGATCTGGGCGGCGGAGAGGTCCTGTCCGCGCGCCCCGAACAGCCCTGTGCGGACCTCGCGGACCTCACGGCGCGGCTGACCCGCATCGGCCGGGTATTGCTGACCATCATGTGCCGGCCGCAGACGGTGGCCCTCTACCGCCTGGTGATAGGAGAGGCCGGCCGCTTTCCC
>DAINBM010000300.1:0-3651 GCA_036732965.1 Caulobacteraceae bacterium
GGCTTGCGTCCATAGAGGTCCGACAGCTTGCCGTAGATGGGCACCATCACCGTGGATGACAGCAGATAGGCGGTGGTGACCCAGGCATAGAGGGACAGGCCGTGCAGCTGGGTGGCGATGCGCGGCATGGCCGTGGAGACGATGGTCTGGTCCAGCGCCGACAGCAGGAAGACGATCATCAGCCCGGCCAGGGTGATCCGGCGCTCCATCGGGGTGAGGGGCTGCACCGGCGGTGCGGCCAACGGACTGCCCGCGCGGGACCCAGGGCGAACGGATGGGTGCGGCTGTGCCACGCGACGGGACGTCCTTGTCAGAAGGGCAGAGGGGACCGGAGCGTCAGATCAGAACGTCAGACGCGCCCAGACCGTATCGCACTTGTGCTCGGTCCGGAATGCGGATGCCGCCATGGGGGCAACCCCGCCCCGGGCGGCGACGTCCAGCGCCTGGATGCGACCGGCCTGGAACGTCGGCCAGGCCGGTCGTCCGGGCCCGTTCGGGTCTCCCGTCCGGGCAAAGCTCGCCCAGTAGCCGGACATCGCATCCCTCAGGGCCAGCCGGTCGGGAGACCCGAGGTCGAGCATGTTGAACACATAGGGCAGCTCCGACGCATGGGCCGCGCCCTGGGCGAGGCTCAGCACATACTTGCCGCCGAACCGTCCGACCAGGGGCGGAGAGCTCTGGTCCCGGAACTCGTACATCCAGACCGGCGTGCCCTGGGCCGCGATCCGCACCGAGACATTGGCCCCGTTGCAGGAGAAGGTGCTGTCCGTTCCCGCCGCCGCGGCGGCGAGGCTAGGCTGCAGGGCCGGGTCGGCGCCATAGGCGGCGAGGGGATAGGCCCGCCCGGTCAGCTCGGCCACCGGCACGCCGGATTCGGCGGACAGGGTCTCGGCCCCCTTGGCATAGCCGTCCGCCGTCAGCAGGAAGGATCGGTTGGCCGCGTCCAGCACCGGCGGCTTGGCCGAGAGCCGCTGGCCCAGTTCGTTGAGGGCCAGGAACAGCAGGTTCTCGTTCTCGTTGGAGCCGTTGATCACCGGGACCTTGTTGTTGGCCCCGGCCTGGAAGGTCGCCTTGATCGAGCGGGGCAGGACCTTGCCGTCGACCGAGGGAACGATGTTGGGAACGGCCGCGTTGTAGGCCTTCATCAACCGGCCCTGGACGAGGGACAGGGGCAGGGATCTCAGACAGGCCGGTGTCTGCGCGCCGTCCTTGCAGGCAGCAGGGGTATCCGCGCCCGCCTCGGTCAGCACATGGTCGACGGCGACCCGGCTGCGGGCTTCCATCTCCGCTTGGGACAGCTGGCCGGACACGCCATAGGCACCGCTCTCGATGATCGCCTTGTGGAACAGCCCCGCCGAACCGGGGGAGGCGAGGTGGCTCATGACACTGAACCCGCCGGCGGATTCCCCGAAGATCGTCACGTTCTTCGGGTCACCGCCGAAGGCGGAGACATTGTCCCGGACCCAGCGCAGGGCAGCTTGCTGATCCATGATCCCGTAGTTGCCCGACGCGCCGTCCGCGTCCCGAAGGGCCGGGTGGGCCAGGAAGCCGAGGGCACCCAGCCGGTAGTTGATGGCCACCACGATCACTCCGCGGCTGACCAGAGGTGTGGGGTCGGCATAGGCTGCGGCGCTGCCGGTGGCGAAGGCCCCCCCGTGGATCCAGACCATCACCGGGAAGGGGCCCGGCCCCACCGGGCGGTGGACGTCGAGGAACAGGCAGTCCTCGCTCTCGGCCGTGGCGCGGAATACCGACCCGGATGTCTGGATGCAGGCAGCACCCGACTTCGGGTTGGCAAGCGGCGTGGTCCAGGCGGCGACGGGCTGCGGCGCTCGCCATCGCAGATCCCCCACCGGCGGAGCGGCATAGGGAATGGCGAAATAGGACAGCATCCCGGCCCGGGCGACGGCCTCCACCGGTCCGGACCGCGTCTGGACCCGGTCCGGGTTCGCATCCGCCGCGCAGGCGGCCGATCCCATCGCCAGCAGGCTGAGCCCGCCGAGCAGCATCCGTCGTCCTGTCGTCGTCATGGTCTTGCATCTCCCCCGCGCGGTCCGGACCGGCAGGCTAGGATATTGTGCGGCCCGGCACCATGCCTGTTCTGACGCGTGGGGTGTCGATAAGGGGGCCTCGCCGGCGTCGAAGCCATCAGATAGGACCCGAACGAAAATATTAGCAGGCTATTAACCATACGGGTCCGCCGGGTTGCTTGGGGCTCTCAGGGGAGACATCGGCTGATGCCCCCGGGGGCGGGGTGTGGAAAACCGCAAGATCCGGGACCGTGACCTTGGGGAACCGTCGGGAAATTGCCGCACGCCTGCGGGTTTCCGTGGACCTTGGCGCGCCGGTCCCTATTCTGGGTGGTCAACAATCATGCAGAAAGGGACATGGGGAATGAAGACGCGCATCACGGAGATGTTCGGGGTCGAGACACCGATCGTCATGGGCGGGATGACCGGGGTCGGCTACGGCGAACTGGTCGCGGCCGTGGCCAATGCCGGAGCCCTGGGCTTCATCACCGCCCACATGTTTCCGTCGGGGGAGGCCCTGCTCGCCGAGATCGAGAAGACCAAGGCCCTCACCAGCAAGCCCTTCGGCGTGAACCTGACGCTCCTGCCGTCGATCAACCCCATCCCCTATGACGACTATCGCGAGGCGATCATCGCCTCCGGCGTCAAGATCGTGGAGACGGCGGGCCGCGCGCCGGTGGATCATCTGCCCCGCTTCAAGGAGGCGGGCGTGAAGGTGATCCACAAGTGTACCTCGGTCCGGCACTCGGTGTCCGCCGTGCGCCACGGGGTGGATGTGATCAGCATCGACGGCTTCGAATGCGCCGGGCATCCGGGGGAGGACGACATCGGTCTCGTGGTGCTCCTGCCGGCGACCGTGGATGCGGTGGACGTGCCGGTGATCGCGTCGGGCGGCATGGCCGACGGGCGCAGCCTCGTGGCGGCGCTGGCTCTGGGCGCGGACGGCGTGAACATGGGCACGCGCTTCTGTGCGACGGTGGAGGCCCAGATCCATCCCGCCGTGAAGCAGCAGATCGTCGACTTCACCGAGCGCGATACCGTGCTGGTCGGCCGGTCCCTGAAGAACACCGCCCGGGTCGCCCGCAACGCTATCTCCGAAAAGGTGGCGGAGATCCAGAAGGATCCGACCAAGACCTTCGCCGACGTGAAGGAACTGATGGCCGGGGTGCGCGGACGGGAAAACGTGCTGCGGGACGGGGATCTGAACGGCGGCATCTGGACCACGGGTCAGAGCCAGGCACTGATCCACGACATCCCCACCTGCGCGGATCTGGTGCGCAGCATCATGAGCCAGGCCGATTCCATCCTGGACCAGCGTCTGGCCCGTCTGCGCGGCTAGGACGCATCACGGCGGGATCCGGTCGGCTGTTGCCACCGGATCCCGTTTTGACATCTGGCGCGGTGCGCGCCAAAAATTGCAAAACGACAGATTGCAGGGTTGCTGCAGGGGAGACCGTCATGCGTTTCAAGTCCGCCATTCTGGCCGTGGCCTCGACGATGGTGCTGGCGGCCGGGTCGGCCGATGCGGCGGACGCTGCCCGGTCCGGCGGGCCCGCCGTCACCCTTGGCACACCGAAGGCGCGGGCCGAGGCGCGGGTCTATTTCGGTGATCTTCACCTGC
>DAINBM010000301.1:0-3630 GCA_036732965.1 Caulobacteraceae bacterium
CCTCGGGGGCCCAGGTGAGCGACGTCGCCGGCGTCAGGCTGCCCACCAGAACGCGCAGGCCGTGGGCCTTGGCCATGTCCGCCATGGCGGCGATGTTGTTCTGGATGTCCTCGAGCCGCAAAGGCCCCCAGGCGCCGGAAATGTCGTTGGTTCCGCCGAGGATGTGGACCGCCTTCGGGTGCAGGGCGATCACGTCCTGCTGGAAGCGGACCAGCATCTGGCCGGTGACCTGCCCCGCAATGCCGCGGCCGACGATCTTCGCGCCGAACAGGGTGGGGTCACCGTACACCCAGTTGTCCGTGAGGCTGTCGCCGATCATCACCAGGTCCGGGCGTGGCCCGGAGGCTGTCAGGGCCGCGTTGTCCGCCCGGTACTCGCAGAGCCCGGCCCAGTCCCGGATGGCCTGGGCCTGTCGCCGCGCCGCCGCCGCGGCCCGCCCGGCATCGGACTGGAGGAAGGCCATCATGGAGGCGCTGAGGGGGGCATCCCCCAGCACCGTCTCGGCCGCCGCCGCCGTCCGCCGGGGCCACAGGTTCGGGGTGCAGGGATCGGTCTCCACTGCTCCGGCCGTCACCGCCGACGACACCAGCGCCGCGACGGCGAGCACCACCGTCCGCATCAGATCACCCCGCGGCTGCGAAGGCCTGCCACGGCTTCGGCGTCCAGGCCGAGTGCCTCGCGCAGCACCTCGTCCGTATGGGCCCCCAGCGGCGGACCCGGCCAGCGCACCTCGCCGGGCGTGCGGCTGAGCATCGGAAAGGTGTTCTGCATCTTCACCGTGCCGAAGGCCGGATGCGGCACCTCCACGATGGATTGCCGCGCCTGGTACTGGGGGTCTTCCAGCATGTCGGCGGCCTTGTAGATCAGGCCCGCGGCCACCCCCCGCTCGTCCATCAGCTTCAGCAGGGCCTGGGTCTCCTGGGTCGCGGTCCAGGCGGAGATCAGTGCATCGATCTCGGTCTGGTTCTGGCCCCGGGCCGCATGGCCCTTGAAGCGCTGGGCGAGCTCGGGCTGGCCCATGGCCTCGGTCAGGCGCTCGAACAGGGTGTCCTGGTTGGCGCCGATCACCACCATGTCGCCGGAGGCCGTGGGATAGGCGTTGGACGGGGCGATGCCGGGCAGGATCGCGCCGGACCGCTCCCGCTGGTAGCCGGTGGCGACGAATTCGGTGATCAGGTTCTCCATCACCGACAGCACGCTCTCATAGATGGCGGCGTCCACCACCTGGCCCTTGCCGGTCATGTGCCGGGACTGCAGGGCCATCATCACCCCCAGCGCCGCATGCAGGCCGGACAGGCTGTCGCCGATGGAGATGCCGGCCCGGGCCGGAAGGCGGTCCGGTTCCCCCATGATGTAGCGCAGGCCGCCCATGGCCTCGCCGATCAGGGCATAGCCGGCGCGCTGGCTGTAGGGACCCGTCTGGCCGAAGCCCGAGACCCTCGCCATGATCAGGCCGGGATGGATGGCCGACAGGGCGTCGTAGCCCAGGCCCCACTTCTCCATGGCACCGGGGCGGAAGTTCTCCACCACGATGTCCGCGGACAGGATCAGCTTGCGGGCAATGTCCTGCCCCTCGGCCGTACGCAGGTCGAGGGTGACGGAGCGCTTGTTGCGCCCGATCACCGGCCACCACGGGGAATGCCCGCCGGGGAGGCTGCGGCCCCACTGGCGCATGGGATCGCCCTTGCCGGGATCCTCCAGCTTGATCACGTCGGCCCCGAAGTCGCCGAGGATCTGGCCGCAGAAGGGACCGGCGATCAGGCTCCCCATCTCGATCACGCGAAGGCCCGCCAGGGGGCCGCTTTTGGGGTCTGTCATGGGGTCTCGGACGAAAAGGGGACGGATCAGGCGGGGATCTTCACCGGCGGGTCGGTGAAGCGGAACGCCGCGGCGAACGCATCGTCCGGCAGGGTCAGCAGCTGCTGGTACACAGCCTCCGGATAGACCAGGTGCGGCTTGGCCGGATCATAGGCCGGCTGGGCGACGGTTCCGCCCTTGTCCGGCGAGGGCGCGGGACGGGTGTAGCGGGCCAGCTCCTCCGCCGAGATGCCCGCGAGGGCCACCACCTCCGGATCGATCCAGGCCCGGCCGTCCAGCTCGGTCATCTGGGTGGAGATCTCCAGGGTCAGGTGGTCCGGACCGGCGAAGTAGATGGACTTGCAGAAGCCGTGGTCGATCGGTCCCAGCACGACGATGCCGTGCTCCCGGATCCGGTCGCGCATGCCGAGGAGGTTGGCCTCGTCCGCGGCGCGAAACGCGATGTGCTGCATGGTGCCGGGCGCGCTGGACAGGGCCCCGTTGCCGGCGTGGGTCTTGCCCAGTTCGATGGGAATGCTCCTCGCCTCGGCCGTTTCGACGATGGAGAAGTAGCAGTTCTCGTTCATCTCGAGGAAGGCATGGTAGCCGCCCGGCACCCCGTGCATGACGAACAGGGCCTTCAGCTCGCAGCCCAGCACCTCGGCGAAGAAGGCGATGTGCGTCTTGATGTTGCCCGCCATCACCGCGATGTGGTGCACCCCGTCGATCCGGCTGCCCTGTGCCCCCGTCATGTCCCGCTCTCCCTCGCCATCGCCATCGCTCGTCACGACTTGTGTTGATCTCAGGATAGCGCTGTCATGACCGGAAGACAAAGCTCCGGGATGAGACACCATGGTCAAGGTCGTTCGCGAACCCTACGGGTTCGTCCACAAGGACAAGAGCCCCTTCAAGGACGTCTATGGCGGCGACGAGGGCCGGATCTTCGTCGAGTGCATGCGCATCCGGCCGGAGAGCGAGACCACGGCGACGTCGGTGATCGTCTTCTCCCACCCCATTGGCGGCGGGGCCTTCCTGCCCATGGTGTCCGCCCTGGCCGCCGCCGGTCACCACGTGATCTACTGCAATCCCCGCTATCGGGGGAACGACACCGCCCTGATCCTCGAGAAGTGTGTCCTCGACCTGGGGGCCTGCATCCGGGACCTGAAGCAGCGCTTCGGCTATGACAAGGTGGTGCTGGGGGGATGGTCCGGCGGCGGGTCCCTGTCCCTCTTCTATCAGGATCAGGCCCAGGCACCGACGATCACGGAGACTCCCGCGGGCGACCCCTGCGACCTGGTGGGGGCCGGCCTGATCCCGGCGGACGGGATCCTGCTGCTGGCGGCACACATCAGCCGCGCGGCCACCCTCACCGAATGGATGGACCCGTCGATCACCGATGAGACCCGGCCCTTCGAGCGGGACGTCGCCCTGAATATCTATAATCCGGACGGCCCGGCGCAGCCCCCCTATTCGGCGGAGTTCGTCGCCCGCTTCCGCGCGGCCCAGGTGGCGCGCAACCATCGGATCACCGACTGGGTCCGGGACCAGCTGGCTGCCCTGCGCGCCGCCGGGGACGACCGTGCGGAGCGGGCCTTCGTGGTGCACGGCACCATGTGCGACGTGCGCTGGACCGACCCGATGCAGGACCCTTCCGACCGGCCGCCCCACACCTGTTATCTGGGGGAGCCGCGGATCGCCAATGACGGCCCGGTGGGGCTGGCCCGGTTCACCACCCTGCGGTCCTGGCTCTCCCAGTGGAGCCTTGCCGCCACCCGGGCAGACGGACTGGGCAATGCCGCCCGGGTGCGCTGCCCGGTGCTGGTGATCAACAAC
>DAINBM010000302.1:0-3622 GCA_036732965.1 Caulobacteraceae bacterium
CCCGCATGATCGCCGGCGAGTGGACCGGGACCATGAACCTGACGGAGCCGCAGGCCGGGTCCGACCTGTCGCTGGTGCGGGCGACGGCCGAACCGTCCGAGGACGGCAGCTACCGGGTCACAGGCCAGAAGATCTACATCACCTGGGGCGATCACGATGTGGCCGGAAACATCGTCCACCTGGTGCTGGCCCGCCTGCCCGGAGCGCCGGAGGGGGTGAAGGGCATCTCCCTGTTCCTGGTGCCCAAGTATCTTCCGGATGCGGACGGAAATCCGGGAGAGGCCAATGCGCTGCGTCCCGGCGGGATCGAGCACAAGCTGGGCATCCATGGCAGCCCCACCTGCACCATGCTGTTCGAGGGGGCCCGGGGCGAACTGGTGGGCCAGCCCAACCAGGGCCTTGCCCACATGTTCACCATGATGAACGCCGCCCGGCTGAACGTGGGCATGCAGGGCGTGGCCATCGGCGAGCGGGCCTATCAGCAGGCCCTGCACTACAGCCTGGACCGGCGGCAGGGCCGGGCGGTGTTTTCCAACGAGGCCCCGGGCCTGATCTTCGATCATCCCGACGTCCGAAGGGCCCTCATGCTGATGAAGGCCAGGATCGAGGCGGGGCGCGCCATCTGCCTGGCCACCGGTGTGGCGGCGGACCTGGCCGAGCACGCCGCCGACGCGACGGCGCGGGAGGCGGCCCGGCTGCGGCAGGAGCTTCTGGTGCCCATCGCCAAGGCCTGGTCCACGGACATGGGGGTGGAGGTGGCCTCCATGGCCCTGCAGCTGCACGGGGGCATGGGCTTTGTCGAGGAAACCGGGGCCGCCCAGCACTATCGGGACGCCCGCATCACGCCGATCTATGAGGGGACCAACGGTATCCAGGCCATCGACCTGATGGGCCGCAAGCTGGGTCTGGCGGGAGGGGAGGCGGTCCGTGCCCTGCTGGCGGACATCCGTCCGACGGCGCAGGCCCTTGCGTCGCATGCGGACGAATGGCTGCACGCCCCGGGTCGGCGCCTGGCCGAGGCCGCGGACGCGGCGGAGCGGGCCTCGGCCTGGCTGATGGAGCGCAAGGGTCACGCCCAGCCGGACGCCCTGGCCGGGGCCAGCGCCTATCTGAAGCTGATGGGCGATCTCACCGGCGGCTGGATGCTGTGCCGCGGGGCCCTGGTGGCCTCGGCCCGGATGACGGCCGGGGAGGGGGACAGGGACCTTTGGCGGACCCGGATCGGTCTGGCCCGGGTGTTTGGGGAGCAGGTGCTGGCCACGGTTCCCGGACAGGAGGCGGCCGTCTCCATGGGGGCCCTGGACCTGGCCGCGGCCACGCCGGCGTCCCTGGGCGCATGACGACGGCGGCCAAAGCCGCCTTCCGGCTCGCGGCACCGGTGGCTGCGGTGGTGTTCGACATGGACGGCACCCTGCTGGACACCGAGGTCGTCTATCGTCAGGCCATGGCCGAGGTGTCGGCGCAGATGGGCGTGCCGATGGACGACGCCCTGCACCTGTCCCTGATCGGCCAGCCGGGCGAGGTGGGGGATCGGCTTCTTCGGGCCGCGCACGGGGACACCTTCGACACGGGGGCCTTCCGCGATGCGGTGCATGCCTGGTTCGACGCTCCGGGGCGGACGGCGGCGCCGCTGAAGCCCGGGGCGCTGGAGCTGTTGCAGGATCTGAGGCAGCGGCGGATCGGGGTGGGGCTGGCCACCTCCACCCGGCGCGACATTGCCGTCCGGCGGCTGGAACAGGCCGGCCTTCTGCACTTCATGGACCATGTGGTGACCCGCACCGACGTGACCCACGGCAAGCCGCATCCGGAGAGCTATCTGGCGGCGGCGGTCGGGCTGGGCGTGCCGGTGGCACACTGTGTCGCGGTGGAGGACAGCTACACCGGGGTCCGGTCCGCGGCGGCGTCGGGCATGCGCACGGTGATGGTGCCGGACCTGTTGCCGGCCACGGATGAGATGCACGGCCTGTGCGCAGGAGTGGTGGCGGACCTGCTGGAGCTGCGGGCCATCCTGCGGGCCGGCGCGGCGTAGCGTCCTTCGAGACGGGCTTCGCCCGCCTCAGGATGACGCGCGTTTGTGCGGGACCCGGAATCCTTCGTGGGCTCGAAATCCCCAACCTTCGTCAGGGTCAGGAGCCCCGAAGGGGCGTCTTGAACCACGCACCACGGGCACAGCGCCCGCCTCGGGATGACGCTACGCCGTCGTCGGTTCGAGACGCGCGGGACCGCGCGTCTCGAATTCCGCAGAGCGCCTAGAGCTGCTCCAGCATGTAGTCCGCGGCGCTGACCTTGAACTCGCCGCCTTCCTCCACATTCAGCTTCTCCACGACGCCGTCGTTGACGACCATGGAGTAGCGCTGCGAGCGCACGCCCATGCCGAACTTGGACCCGTCGAACTCCAGCCCGATGGCGCGGGTGAAGTCGGCATTGCCATCGGCCAGCAGGATCACCTCGTCGGTGATGCCCTGGTCCTTGGCCCAGGCCCCCATGACGAAGACGTCGTTGACGGAGACGCAGACGATCTTCGACACGCCCTTGGCCCGGAAGTCGGCGACCCGGTCCTTGTAGCCCGGCAGATGGCGGGCGGAGCAGGTGGGGGTGAAGGCGCCCGGCAGGGCCAGCAGGGCGACCTTGGCCCCCTTGAAGATGTCATCGGAGCTGACCGGGCGCGGGCCCTCGGCGGTCATGGTCATGAAGGTGGCCTGGGGCAGGCGGTCGCCGACTGTGATGGTCATGGATGGGTCTCCTGGAGCGCGCGCCGGGCGCAGGGTGTACTGGGTCATAGGGCCGGAGGCACGGCCTGCGCAAGGGGCGCGCAGGGCACGGCGCGGCGATCAAACTCGCGTCATGTCATCTTGCCATCCCGCCGGGACCGCATGATCCTTGGGCGCATGAGTCCCACGGATGATCCCCTGTCTGCTCCGGGCCACCGGTCCGTTCCCGATGCGGGGGCCGCCGTGCCGGATTCCGGCTTTTCGCTGGGTCTGACCGGCAAGCTTCTGATCGCCATGCCCGGGATCGACGACCCCCGGTTCGAGCGGGCGGTCATCCTCATGTGCGTCCATTCCCCGGACCAGGCCATGGGCGTGACCGTGAACCGCCCCCTCGACGGGGTGTCCCTGCGCAGCGTGATGGGCAAGCTGGGGGTTGGCGGTGCGGAGGCGGCGCCTGACCAGGACGTCCTGTCCGGCGGTCCGGTGGAGCGGGAACGGGGCTTTGTCCTGCACACGGACGATTATGAAACCCTCGACTCCACCCTGCCGATCACCCCCGGGATTTCCATGACCGCCACCCGGGAGGTGCTTGATGCCCTGACCGATGCCGACCGTCGGCCCGTCCGCTCCCGGTTGGTTCTGGGCTGTGCCTTCTGGGCCCCCGGACAGCTGGAGGGGGAACTGGCCCGGAACATCTGGCTGACCGCCGAGTTGGAGGCCGACATCATCTTCGACGACGCCCACGACACCAAGTGGAGCCGGGCCCTGGCGCGGCTGGGCATATCTGCGGACCGGTTGTCGGCCGCCGCCGGACATGCCTGAGACGCCACCCCTGCCTCAGTAGGTCGCCTCGATCCCCAGCAGGCGGCCGTCCTGCCCGCACAGGGTGACCTTGCCGACCGGACCCCGGC
>DAINBM010000303.1:0-3622 GCA_036732965.1 Caulobacteraceae bacterium
TGCTGAAGGGCCGGAGCAGCGGCTGATGGAGGCCATGCGCTATGCGGCGCTGGGGCCCGGCAAGCGCCTGCGTCCCTTCTTCGCCCTCGAAGCCGCACGCATGTTCGACATCGAGGAGCGACCGGTGCTGCGGGCGGCCTGTGCCCTGGAATGCATCCATGCCTACAGCCTGGTGCACGACGATCTTCCGGCCATGGACGATGACGATATCCGCCGGGGGCGTCCCACGGTGCACAAGGCCTATGACGATGCCACCGCCATCCTGGTGGGCGATGCCCTGCAGTCCATCGCCTTCGAGATCCTGTCCCATCCGGACACCCATGACGATCCGGAGATCCGTTCGGAACTGGTCCGGCGCCTCGCCCGGGCCTCCGGGGCCCAGGGCATGGCCGGCGGACAGATGATCGACATCCTTGGCTTCCGGGATGATCTGGGGGCCGTGGCGCGGATGCAGCGGATGAAGACCGGGGCCCTGATTGCCTATGCCTTCGAGATCCCGCTCATCATCGCCCGGGCTGCCGACACCAAGCGACATGCCCTGATGGCCTTCGCCCATGACCTGGGTCTCGCCTACCAGATCGTTGACGATCTGCTGGATGTGGAGGGCGAGGCCGAGGACATCGGCAAGGCCGTCGGCAAGGACGCAGCCAAGGGAAAGGCCAACTTCGTCACGCTTCTGGGGGTGGAAGAAGCCCATGCCCGGGTGGACATGCTGCGCGAGCAGTGCAAGGCGCATCTGGAAATCTTTGGTCCGAGGGCGACATATCTGAGAGACAGCGCGGATTTCGTGCTAGATCGCTGAAAAGCCCCGTCGTCCAGCTTGCATCCGCCCCCGGTGCGGATCCCTTTGCGAGTCCAGATGCCCCCGCATACCCCTCTCCTCGACACCATTTCCGCCCCTGCCGACCTGCGCGGTCTCGGCATTCCCGAGCTCCGTCAGGTCGCTGACGAGCTGCGGGCGGAAACCATCGATGCCGTGTCGGTCACCGGCGGCCATCTGGGGGCAGGCCTCGGTGTGGTGGAGCTGACGGTCGCCCTCCACGCGGTGTTCGAGACGCCGGAGGATATCCTGATCTGGGACGTGGGCCATCAGGCCTATCCGCACAAGATCCTCACCGGACGCCGGGACCGGATCCGCACCCTGCGGCAGGGGGACGGCCTGTCGGGGTTCACCAAGCGTTCGGAAAGCGCCTACGACCCGTTCGGCACGGCCCATGCCTCGACCTCCATTTCCGCCGCCCTGGGCTTCTGCGTCAGCCGTGACCAGCAGCACCGGGACAACAAGGTCGTGGCCGTGATCGGCGACGGGGCGATGAGCGCGGGCATGGCCTATGAGGCGATGAACAACGCTGCCGAGGCGACCCGGGGCCAGCTGACGGTCATCCTGAACGACAACGACATGTCCATTGCCCCGCCCGTCGGCGGGATGAGCGCCTATCTGGCCGGGCTGGTCTCCGGCCGCTCCTACCAGTCGTTCCGAAAGCTGGGCCGCTCGGTCGCCAGCGCCCTGCCCCGCCCCCTGCAGGAAGCGGCCCGCAAGGCCGAGGAGTTCGCCCGGGGCATGGCCACCGGCGGCACCTTCTTCGAGGAGCTGGGCTTCTACTATGTGGGTCCCATCGACGGCCACAACATGGACCATCTGGTCGCCGTTCTGAAGAATGTCCGGGAAATCAAGGACAAGCCGGTCCTGGTTCATGTCGTGACGCAGAAGGGCAAGGGCTATGCCCCCGCAGAGAACGCCGCCGACAAGTACCATGGCGTGGTGCGCTTCGACGTGGTCACCGGTGAGCAGTCCAAGGCCAAGTCCAATGCCCCGTCCTACACAAAGGTGTTCGGCACGGAACTCACCAAGCGGGCGGAAATCGACGACCGCATCGTCGCCGTCACCGCCGCCATGCCTTCGGGCACGGGGGTGGACATCCTGGCCAAGCGCTTCCCCGACCGGGTGTTCGACGTGGGCATTGCCGAGCAGCACGCGGTCACCTTCGCCGCCGGTCTGGCGGCGGACGGGATGAAGCCCTTCTGCGCCATCTACTCGACCTTCCTGCAGCGGGGCTATGACCAGGTCGTGCACGACGTGGCCATCCAGAGCCTGCCCGTGCGCTTTGCCATCGACCGGGCCGGTCTGGTGGGGGCGGACGGTGCCACCCACGCCGGGAGCTTCGACATCGGTTATCTCGGGGCCCTGCCCGGCATGGTGCTGATGGCCGCCGCCGACGAGGCCGAACTGGCCGGCATGATCGCCACGGCCTGCGAGATCGACGACCGGCCCTCCGCCTTCCGCTATCCCCGCGGCGACGGGGTGGGGGTGGAGATTCCCGCCCTGGCCCAACCCTTCGAGATCGGCCGGGGCCGCATCGTGCGCGAGGGCTCCGCCCTCGCCATCCTGTCCCTCGGCACCCGGTTGGCGGAGTCCCTGAAGGCCGCCGATCTCCTCGCCGCCCGGGGCCTGTCGGTCACCGTCGCGGACGCCCGCTTTGCCAAGCCCCTGGACGAGGAGATGATCCTGCGCCTCGCCCGGGACCACGAGGCCCTGATCACCGTGGAGGAAGGGGCCATGGGCGGGTTCGGAGCCTTCGTGCTCCAGCTGCTGGCCACCAAGGGGGCGCTGGACCGGGGCCTGAAGGTCCGGACCCTGGTGCTGCCCGACATCTTCCAGGACCATGACCGGCCGGAGGCCATGTATGCCGCGGCCGGGCTGGATGCCGAGGGCATCGTCGCGGCGGCACTGACCGCCCTGGGCGTGGACGCGGCCCAGGCTGTGCGGGCCTGATCCGGACGCATTACGGTTTCGCGCCCACGAAACCTCGACTCTCCAGACGTCGACCCGAGGTCCGAGCCGTCAAATCGACGCGGATTCGAATTGAACGTGCGCCCCAGGGGAAATTGATAGTCTTGAAAATTTTGGGATTACTTCAATAAAGTTTCGGACACAATCGCGTCCCAAAATTCTATATTCGACACTTTTTCAAATTTTCGAGAAAATCGACCACCAAATACACGCAAATCATCCACATCTCAGCTCAGACGTGTGGTTATTTTTTGTGCGAAACGCTTCGAGCGTAAAAATTTTTGGCCCAAACACCTGATCACTATTGAAACTTTTCGAAATCCGGAGAACCCTCGAGGCACTCGAGTGCAATGAATTGTGCGCTTCAGACTGAAAAAGCGGTCAATATCTGCAAGACTCTACCTGAAAAGTCTCACACGTAACACCTGAGGGGCAATGATTACTGGAGAGCAGATTCGCGCAGCCCGCGGGCTGGCCCGCCTGGATCAGGCCGAGCTCGCTGAACGTGCCGGCGTATCCCTTGAAACCGTCAAACGGCTGGAGCGGCTTCGGGGCCCCATCTCCGCCAATACCACGACCGAAGCGGCCATCCGCTCGGCCTTCACCGCCCTCGACGTGATCTTCCTCGAGGAGGACGGCCACGGCTGCGGCGTGCGCTTCCGCCTGCCCCGCACCGCCCGTTCCCGCAGCACCGACCCGGTCGAGGCCCCGCGGGTCGCCTGACCCCGCCGCAATTGCCGGGGGCTAGAAGGGCGAGAACTTCTGCAGCAGGGACGTGCCCGCCGGAACGGCCTGCACCCGGCTGACGGTGCCCTGACCGCCGTAGGAGAT
>DAINBM010000304.1:0-3590 GCA_036732965.1 Caulobacteraceae bacterium
CGCGGGTGCACTGAGGCGCGTCCTTCGAGACGGGCTTCGCCCTCCTCAGGATGACTACGGGTGAGAGACCTTCGTCATGGTGAGGAGCCCCGGCACGGGGCGTCTCGAACCACGCACGACCCCTACCCCTCGAACGGGTCGCGCATGAGGATGGTGTCGTCCCGCTCCGGCGAGGTGGACAGGAGCGACACCGGGGCCCCGGTCAGCTCCTCGATGCGGCGGACATATTTCACCGCCGCGGCGGGGAGGTCCTTCCAGCTCCGGGCCCCGTAGGTGCTCTCGCTCCAGCCTTCCATCTCCTCGTAGACGGGCGTGGCCGCAGCCTGGTCGGCCATGCCGGCGGGGAGGTAGTCCAGCACCCGGTCGCCGACCCTGTAGCCGACACAGACCTTCAGGGTGGGGAACCCGTCCAGCACGTCGAGCTTGGTGAGCGCCACCCCGTCGATGCCGTTGATGGCGATGGACTGGCGCACCAGCACCGCATCGAACCAGCCGCAGCGGCGGGGACGGCCGGTGACCGTGCCGAACTCCCGCCCGCGCTCGCCGAGCCGCTGGCCGTCGGCGTCGAACAGCTCGGTGGGGAAGGGGCCTTCGCCGACCCGGGTGGTATAGGCCTTGACGATGCCCAGCACGAAGCCCACCGACCGGGGACCGAGGCCCGAGCCCGCCGCCGCCTGTCCGGCCACGGTGTTGGAGGAGGTCACGTAAGGGTAGGTGCCGTGGTCCACGTCCAGCAGGGCCCCTTGCGCCCCCTCGAACAGCACGCGCTTGCCGGCACGGCGGACGTCATCCAGCATCTTCCAGGCGGGACGGGCGAAGGGCAGGATCTTCGGGGCCACTTCCTTCAGGGTCTCGAGCAGGGCCGCGGCGTCGATGTCCGGCAGGTCCAGCCCCCGGCGCAGGGCCTGATGATGGGCCAGCAGCCGGGCGATCTTGGTCTCCAGCGCCGCCGGATCGGCCAGGTCCGCGACCCGCACGGCCCGGCGACCCACCTTGTCCTCATAGGCCGGGCCGATGCCGCGGCCGGTGGTGCCGATCTTGCCGGCGCCGGCGGCGCTCTCCCGCGCACTGTCCAGGTCCCGGTGGATGGGCAGGATCAGGCAGGCATTGTCGGCCAGGGTCAGCAGCTCCGGTCCGATGGCCACGCCCTGGCCCTCGATCCGGGCGATCTCGTCCAGCAGCGCCCAGGGGTCCACCACCACGCCGTTGCCGATGACGGAGGGCTTGCCCTGCACCACGCCGGAGGGGAGCAGGGACAGCTTGTAGGTCTTGTCTCCGACGACCAGGGTGTGGCCGGCATTGTGCCCGCCCTGGAAGCGCACGACGACATCGGCCCGGTTGGACAGCCAGTCGACGATCTTGCCCTTGCCCTCGTCACCCCACTGGGCGCCGACAACCGCTACATTGGCCATGGATAGCCCTCCTCACCTGCCGGGAATGCACCCGGTGGCCCTTCGACAGGACTCGGCGACCGGATGGGGCTCGAAATGGGCCTCGCCCGCCGGGGAGCCGGGGGCCGAGACGACGTCAGAACGCGTAAATCAGGCGCAGGCCCACGTCGTCAAGTCCCTGGTTCTTGCCATGGTGCAGGATCTCGCCGTTGGACAGGTGCTCATAGGACAATTCCGCCGCCACTCGCGGGGTCACCTGATAGCCGAGCGCCAGATCCGGCTCGAACTCCCAGTGCGAGCCGAAGTCCTTGCGGGTGTGATAGAGATAGAGGCGGCGCTGGATCTCCGCCGGGCTGAGCC
Source organism: Caulobacteraceae bacterium (assembly GCA_036732965.1). Taxonomy (GTDB): domain Bacteria; phylum Pseudomonadota; class Alphaproteobacteria; order Caulobacterales; family Caulobacteraceae; genus CAIMFV01. The sequence goes on from DAINBM010000304.1 coordinate 1,752, forward strand.
CCGGCGCGTTCACCGGCGGCAGCCTGGCCTTGCCTGTGGTGTAGGCCAGCCCGATCCCCGGCCGCAGGTAGATGCGGCTGGGCAGGCCGATGGATTGCAGGCCGAACTTCCAGTCGAAGCCGACGGCCACCCAGTCGGTGGGGACCGCCGTGTTGGCCACGGCCACCACATGGATCTGGGGCGTCCAGATCAGGGACAGGCTGTCCACGCGTCCGGAGCGCCAGCCCACCAGGAAGTCTGCCCCCCCCTCGCGGCTGGCGGGACCCAGGTCATGGCCGTAGGCACCCGCCATCAGTTCGCCCGCGTCGGCCGCCCCGGCCAGAAAGAGGGCCGCGGCCAGCGCCAGCCCCAGAACCCGATGGATCATCTCAGCCCCCAAAGTCCGGGTGTCACCCGACCGCCCGATTCCTGTATCGCCCGTCTTGCGGTCGGAGGAAAGGGGCGGCGGGGACCTGTTCGGCTCAGAAGTTGAGGACCCGGGCCTCCTTCACGTGGGGCAGGGCCTGGACGGCGGCCAGCTGGGCCTCGGTCAGGGCCTGGTCGACGCCCACCAGACAGATGGCGTCGCCGCCCGAGGCCGTGCGGCCGAGGTTGAAGGTGGCGATGTTCACATGGGCTTCGGCGCACAGAAGACCCAGCGCGCCGATGAAGCCCGGCTTGTCCAGATTGTTGACGAACAGCATGGCCGGGGCGAAGGGGGCGTCGAGCTCCATGCCCTTCACCTCCACCACCCGGGGCGTGCCGGCGATGACCGTGCCGGCGAAGGTCCGCTGGCCCCCCTCGGCGGTCAGGGTGATGCGCACCAGGCTGTCATAGACCGGGGACATTTCCTGCTTGCTCTCGGTCACCTGCACCCCCCGCCCGGCGGCGACGGAGGGGGCGGAGACCATGTTCACCTCGGCCAGCATGGGGCGCAGCACGCCGGACAGGGCCGCGGCGGTGAGGGGCTTCACGTTCAGCTTGGCCACCTCGCCCACATAGGTCACCTCGATGGCGGTCATGCCCCCGTCCACCATCTGGCCGGCGAAGGAGCCGAGCTTTTCCGCCAGCTGGATGAACGGCTTCAGCTTGGGGGCCTCGTCGGCGGTGACGGAGGGGGAGTTCAGGGCATTGGCCACGGCGCCGTTCAGCAGATAGTCCGACATCTGCTCGGCCACCTGCAGGGCCACGTTCTCCTGGGCTTCGGCGGTGGAGGCGCCCAGGTGCGGCGTGGCGATGAAGTTGGGGGCCCCGAACAGTACGTTCGCATTGGCCGGCTCTGCCACGAACACATCGAAGGCCGCGCCCCCGATGTGGCCGCTGTCAAGACCGGCGCGCAGGGCCGCCTCGTCCACCAGCCCGCCCCGGGCGCAGTTGATGATGCGCACGCCCGTCTTCACCTTGGCAAGGGCTTCGGCGGACAGGATGTTGCGGGTCTTGTCGGTCAGCGGCGTGTGCAGGCTGATGAAGTCCGCCCGGGCCAGCAGATCGTCCAGTTCCACCTTCTCCACGCCCAGTTCGACCGCGCGCTCCGGCGTCAGGAAGGGGTCATAGGCGATCACCTTCATCCTCAGTCCGTTGGCCCTGTCGGCGACGATGGAGCCGATGTTCCCGCAGCCGATCAGGCCGAGGGTCTTGGCGGTCAGCTCGACCCCCATGAAGCGGTTCTTCTCCCACTTGCCGGCCTGGGTGGAGATGTCCGCCTCCGGCAACTGGCGCGCCAGGGCGAAGATGAGGGCAATGGCGTGCTCGGCGGTGGTGATGGAATTGCCGAAGGGCGTGTTCATCACCACGATCCCGGCCCGGGTGGCGGCGGGGATGTCCACATTGTCCACGCCGATGCCGGCGCGGCCGATGACC
>DAINBM010000305.1:0-3588 GCA_036732965.1 Caulobacteraceae bacterium
CCCCGCCGGTCTGAGCTCGGCCGTCGTCGACCCGGTGGCGCCCTTGAATTGACGCAACATCCGTGTTCACAGGCGGCTCAGCCACCGGAAGACCGCCATGCCCGATCGCCGTCCATCCTCTCGCCGCGCCGCCGCCATCGCCCTGTTTATCGGTCTGGGCCTCGCGGTCCCGGCGAAAGCGCGCCCCGCCGGTCTAACGCCGGAGCAGGCGGGCCGGGTGCAGATGGCCAATGCCTACCTCACCGATCTCCGGTCGGTGCAGGGACGCTTCAACCAGGTGGACGCGCAGGGGGTGGAGACCTCCGGCACCCTGTGGCTCAGGCGCCCGGGCAAGGCACGCTTCCAGTATGACGCGCCCGCGGACCTGCTGGTCGTGTCGGACGGGGCCAATGTGATGGTGAACGACCGGCACCTGAAGACCTTCGACCAGTACCCCCTCTGGGCCACGCCGCTGGGACTGCTGCTGGCCAAGCAGGTGCGCCTGGACAAGGGGGTGGAGATCACGGCGGTGACCGACACGGCCGACGGCTTCACCGTCACCGCCCGGGACAGCCGCAGGCGGACCGAAGGCTCCATCACCCTGCGGTTCACGACCGCGCCTATCACCCTCGCCGGGTGGACGGTCACCGACGGGCAGGGCCAGAGGACCCAGGTGGCCATCGGCCCCCTGCACGGGATCGCCGATCCGGACCCCCAGCTGTTCGTGCTGCGTGACCCCAATCCCCGGCGCGGCAAGAACTGAGTCGTGGTCAATTTGCCACAGGCAAGAAAATTACGATTTATCGTTGACATGAACGGTTGAGCGTGGCAATTTGAACACGCTTCAGAGCATCGCCCTCGAGGACGGTGCCTGATCGTCCCGCCGGACACCATCCCCTCCCGGCGTGACAGGATTATGATCCCTACACCCGGTCGCGAGCCCCCCCTCTCGCGGCCGGGTTACTTTTTGGGGCCATGCCGTCCGCCTTGCGCCGGGCCGATGTCCGCGCCATGTCTGTGCCAGCCCGTCCAGGACCGGACGACCCGTACCGCAGGCCCCCGCATGTTCATCCAGACCGAGCAGACCCCGAATCCGGAAACCCTGAAGTTCCTCCCCGGCGAACCCGTGTCACCGGAAGGCCCCCGCGAGTTCCGCAAGGGCGAGGGGGATCCGGGCTCCGCCCTTGTCCGGGCCCTGTTCGACATCGCGGGCGTCGTGCGGGTCTATTTCGGGTCGGACTTCCTCACCGTCACCAAGGACGGGGCCGATCACGACTGGAAGCACCTCAAGGCCCCGATCCTGGCCGCGGTGATGGACCACTATACGGCCGCCGAGCCCCTGTTCGCCGATGGCCTCGCCGCCGCGTCCGGGCAGCACGACGACACGGTCTACGAGGGCGAGACCGCCCAGGTGGTGGCCGAGATCAAGGACCTGCTGGACACCCGGATCCGCCCGGCCGTGGCCCAGGACGGCGGCGACATCCTGTTCGACCGGTTCGATGCGGAAACCGGCGTGGTCTGGCTGCACATGCGCGGGGCCTGCGCCGGGTGCCCGTCATCCTCCGCCACGCTGAAATCCGGCGTGGAGAACATGCTCAAGCACTATGTGCCGGAGGTGAACCGGGTCGAACAGACCCTGTGATCCCCGCCGCCACAACCCTTCGTCCCTTCGAACCTTCGACCTACCGGATCCCCTTGCCATGACCGCACCCCTCCCCCAGGCCGCCCTCGACCAGCTGTTCACCCAGGCCCGCTCGCGCAATGCCTGGCGCAAGGAAACCCTGCCGGACAGCACCTGGCACGCGCTCTATGACCTGCTGAAGTACGGCCCCACCTCGGCCAACCTGTCCCCGGCGCGGTTCGTCTTCGTCACCACGCCGGAGGGCAAGGCCCGGCTGGCGCCGCACCTGTCGGAGTCCAACCGGGCCAAGAGCCTGGACGCTCCGGCCATCGTCATCATCGCCCATGACCTCGCCTTTGCCGACAAGGCTGCCGAGCTGTTCCCGATCAATCCCGGCGTCGGGGCCTGGTTCGCGGCACCGGCCGTGGCCGAGGCGACGGCCTTCCGCAACGGCTCCCTCCAGGGGGCCTATCTGATCCTGGCCGCCCGCGCCCTGGGGCTGGATGCCGGCCCCATGTCCGGCTTCGACGCCGCCGGGGTCGATGCGGACTTCTTCGCCGGCACGACCTGGAAATCGAACTTCGTGTGCAGCCTCGGCCACGGCATCGACGAGTCCTTCCCCCGCCTGCCGCGCCTCGCCTTCGAGTCGGCGTGCCAGATCGTCTGATCCGGACCGTGGAGGCCCCTGCAACCCGGGACGCGACCCTGTCCCTGGACCTGTGTCTCGGGGCCTGCGTGGTTGCCCTCGAGCTCGACGGCCAGGGCGTCGTGGCCCAGCGGGACGTCCCCATGGACCGCGGGCACCAGGAGCGCATCGCCCCGCTGGTCCGGGAGGTGGTGGCCGAGGTCGGGATCGACATGACGCGGCTTCGGCGGATCGGCGTCACCACCGGGCCGGGGTCCTTCACCGGGCTTCGGGTGGGACTGGCCTTCGCCCGGACGCTGGCCATGACCCTTCGCTGCGAGTGTGTCGGCCTGTCGAGCCTCGATGCGCTTGCCGCCACGGCGCCAGCGGGTGGAACCACCCTTGCCGCCATTCCGTCCCGGCAGGACCTGACCTTCGTGGCCTTCTATGTCGATGGCGCGCCGGTGGCGGCCGCCGACCAGCTGGCCCTGCCCGAGATCGCGGCCCGGCTGGCGGAGATCTGGACCGGCGGCCCCCTCACCCTGGTGGGACCGGCCGCGGCGGCCCTCTCGGCACTGGCCCCCGGTGCCACGGTGCACGACATCGCCTTCCCGAGCGCCGCCGCCCTCGCCCGCCGGGTGGCGGCTGTTCCCGCCGGGGGGCCGTCGCCGAGAGCCCTCTATCTGCGCGCCCCCGATGCCCGCACCCTGGCCGAGCGGGGGGCCCGTGTCTGACGCGCTGCGACCGGCTGAGGTCGGACCGGAGCAGGCCCCTGAGCTCAGCCGGCTCCATGGTCTGGCCTTCGACCGGGTGTGGAGCCCATCGGACTTCCTCGGCTTTCTTGGCGACGGGGCCATCGCCTATCTGACCCACGCGAACGGCACCGCCGTGGCCATGGGGCTGTTCCGGCCGATCGGCGACGAGGCGGAGGTCCTGACCCTGGCCACCGATCCCGCCCACCGCGGCCGGGGACTGGCGGGTGCCCTGCTGGCTGCGGCCATGGGGCGCCTCGCCGCCGGGGGCGTCCGCACCCTGACTTTGGAGGTCGCCGCCGACAACCCGTCCGCCCGGGCGGTCTATGACCGGGCAGGCTTTCGCGAGATCGGCCGCCGGCGCGCCTATTACCCCCGTCCGACCGGCGCGGTGGACGCCCACGTTCTGGCCTGCGCGCTCGATCCTCGTGATCGGGCCTGACCTTTGCCTCGACGCTTAACACTGCGCCGCATTGCGCCTATGTTCCGCCCCTGAACCCGCAGCAACCGGCCGGACCGTGGATCGCATCGAGAAACTCTGCCTCGACAAGGGCATGCGCATGACCGATCAGCGCAAGGTGATCGCCCGCGTCCTGTCCGGCGCCCAGGAT
>DAINBM010000306.1:0-3585 GCA_036732965.1 Caulobacteraceae bacterium
TGATGGTGGACACAGGCGTTCTTCCCTTCGGCCGCTGGACGGCTCTCAGTCTTCAAGCGGTTTTATTGCGGAAGTTCAACCGATTGACAATCGTTTGCATAGCGCAAATGTGCTGCAATCCCGCTGGGTTGACAGCCTTTGCCCCCCCATCTAGGTGTCCGGCATGGCGACCGGGACAGTCTCTGAGCTCAAACGGCTGAAGATGTCGGATATTGCCCGGCTCTGCGGCGTATCCACTTCGACCGTGTCGCGCGCCCTGGCGGGAAGCCCCCTGATCCAGGAAGCCACTCGCGAGATGATCATCCAGATCGCCGACGCCAACGGCTATGTGATCAATCCGCTGGCCCGCGGACTGCGCCTCCAGCGCACCAATACCATCGGCGTGGTGTTTCCCCTCGGTGCCATCACCGCCCAGCTCATATCCGACCCGTTCTTCCAGCAGATGCTGGGCCACATGGTCGACGAGATCAGCCTGCGCGGCTACCAGATCCTGGTGTCCAAGGTCACGCCGCCCAAGCCCGGCTGGCTTCGGGACCTGATCAAGGCCAACCGCACAGACGGCATGGTGGTCATCGGGCAGAGTGACCAGCACGCCGCCCTCAATGACGCGGGTCAGGTCTATCTGCCCCTGGTGGTGTGGGGCGCGCATCTGCCGGATCAGCAGTACTGCGTCGTGGGCCTCGACAATGTCGCGGGCGGGCGGATGGCGACGGAGCACCTGATCGCCATCGGCCGCCGCCGGATCGCCTTCCTGGGCGACCCGTCGCCGCCGGAGATCGAACAGCGGCGGCAGGGCTATCTGCAGGCCTGCCAGGCCGCCGGGCTCGACGCGACCGACCGCCTGATCGTGCCGGCCGGGTTCAGCCCGCAGCAGGCCGAGGCCGCGGCGGAGCGCCTGCTGACGGAAAGTCCCGATGTGGACGCGATCTTCGCCGCCTCGGACGTGATTGCCCTGTCCGCGCTGCATGCCCTGCGCCGGGCGGGCAAGCGGGTGCCGGAGGATGTGGCCGTGGTCGGGTTCGACGATTCGGCCGTGGCGGCCCATTCCAACCCGCCCCTCACCACGGTGCGGCAGGATCTGGCCCACGCGGCGCGTCTGTTGGTCGACCAGCTGTTCCGCCGGCTCGACGGCCAGGCGACCGGGGGCGAGACCCTTGCCCCGGAACTGATCATCCGCCAGTCCACCGTCGCGTCCTGAGGGGGGCTCACGCCCCGATTCAGGGACTGGAGCGCGGCTCCGTGCCCAGGTCGTTGCGCACCAGCAGCTCCACATCATGCTGCCGGGCGATGGGGTGATAGCCCGCCAGGGCCCGCTGCAGGACACTGGCGGAGGGGCCGGACCGGAACAGCTCCCCGCTGGCCCGGTCCAGCAGGACCAGATCCGGCTGGCGGGTTCGCAGGTCGCTGGTCACCCGCGCCAGATCGGCGTCCACGTAACGGGCCATGCGGGCACGAAGCCCGGGCGAGGCCCCCCGCGTCCGGCCGCGCTCACCAGCCGTCTGGGCCAGCCACTGGGAACAGCTCGAGCCCACATAGCGAAGACCCGCGGATCGGGCGAAGGGGTGTCCCACATCCAGATCCGGTGACAGGGCCAGGATGGTCCGCGCGCCGGGGGCATGGGCGACCTCGTCCACGAGGGCCATGGACCGGTACGGGATCGTCCGGGCTTCCTGGGCATAGAGCCACAGGGTCAGAAACCCCAGCAGCGGCAGGCCTGTCAGGTGGATGACGAGCGGAACCGACGCCAGGTCCCGCTGCCGCAGTGCGGACAGGACCCGCGGGGCGATCAGGCCCGCAACCCCCAGATATCCCAGGCTCAGAACCGCCATCTCGTGGTTCAGATAGCCCTTGGCCTGGGCCACGAAGGCCAGCAGGAATCCACCTGCGGCCAAGGTCGCTGCCCTTGCCCAGTCCGGTGTCGCGGGGTGCCGCCGCTGGATCCAGCCCACGGCGGTGAGCAGGGCGAGGTTGCCGAGCTCGGGCCGCGCCAGCAGGGGCCAGAGATCCATCCGGTACTGGAAATAGGTGTCGGCCAGCACCCTGGAGAAGGTCGTGAAGAAGACCGGGTAGACGATCGCGGCGGCCCCCAGATACAGTCCGGCCAGGGCCGCGGCGATGAGATATTCCGGCCGCACGAGCGCGGCGATCCGGCGGGAGGCGATCAGGTCATGGACCGCCGGGACGATCAGGCACAGGGCGAAGACCGGCTTGAGGGCTGTGGCCAGACCTGCGCCGATGCCGGCAAGCACGACCGCGCGCCATGGCCTCGGCCCCGTCGCTTCCGGCGGCCGCCACAGGGCCACGAAGGGCAGGAGGGCCATCACCGCGAACTGCTCGCGCTCGCCGAAGGTGTTCAGCCACGGAACCAGCTGGAACACCGCGGTGGCGGTGACGAAGCCCGCCACCTGTCCGCCGCGACCGGTGGTGCGCAGGATGTCGGCGGCGACGGCCAGACAGCCCGCCAGCGTGGCCAGGGTGAGCAGATGGTGCGCCAGTTCCGGCCGGATCCCGGTGGCCCGGGCGATCAGGCAGGCCGGCAGATGCAGGATCATGGTCAGGGGCGGATTGGTCTCGAGGATGTCCACATAGAGACGCTGGCCGGACAGCACGGCCTCCGCGAGGGTGAGACCCCAGCTGGTATCCGCATTGGTCGGCCGGAGCCCGAGGATTGCCAGGGTGACGAGGCCCAACAGGGCGAACAGCGCCCAGGCCGCCCGTTCCGCCGTCCAGCCCGGTGCCGCCGCCCGCACCGGACGCCGGTCAGATGCAAGCTGCAGGGTCAAGCCGTGGGCCTCCGCCGGGGATTCCGGATCATCCTGCGGTCATCCCGTGAATTTTTCCCGAAGGCCGCGACCTGCCCGCGGCACATGGCATTGCATCCGGTGGATTGACAGCGGCGTCGGCGGAAGCCAGTGGCTGGCCATCAACACTGAGACCCAAAGAGGGGGCAAGATGTACCGGATCGGCGGAATCGAGGCGGGCGGCACCAAGTTTGTCTGCGTCGTGGCCAATGCGGCCCACGAGATCCTGGCCGAGACGGTGATTCCCACCACCACTCCGGCGGAGACCTTTGCCGCGGCCCTGGCCTTCTTTCGCCAGCAGGGCGGGGTCCAGGCCCTGGGCATTGCCAGTTTCGGCCCGCTGATCCTCGACCGCGAGGCGGCGGCCTATGGTCATGTCGGCCGGACGCCGAAGCCCGGCTGGACAGGTGCCGACATCGTCGGGGTCTTCCGGTGCGAGCTCGGCGTTCCGGTGGTGCTGGACACGGATGTCAACGGGGCCGGGCTGGCCGAGGCAAGGTTGGGGGCCGGTCGGGGGCTGGACGTGATGGCCTATCTGACCGTGGGGACCGGAATCGGCGGCGGGCTGATCATCGGCGGACGCCCCGTCCATGGACTGACCCACCCGGAAATGGGTCATGTGAAGGTGCAGCGACACGCGCTCGACGGGGACTTTGCCGGGGTCTGTCCGTTCCACGGGGACTGCCTCGAGGGCATGGCGGCGGGCCCGTCGGTGATGGCGCGTCTGGGTCATCCCCTGAACGAGGCGTCGCCGGATCATCCCATCTGGACGATCCTGGGCGCC
>DAINBM010000307.1:0-3584 GCA_036732965.1 Caulobacteraceae bacterium
TCTCGGGTTATGCCGAGGCCGAGTTCTCGGACCTGCTCGAGGGGGAGACCGGGGTGACCTTCCTGGCCAAGCCTCTCGACATCAAGGTGTTGGCGGAGCGGGTCAAGCAGCAGCTCCAGGCCGCCTGATCCCGCCAAGACACCTTACGACCGGACGGGAACCGCCTTCCAGAAGTACCTTCTGAAACCTCGCTTTTCGTCGGTTTCCTTCAGGCGGAACATCATCTTCACCTCCATGCCGGAGTCCACGTCGCCGGGCTCCACATCGGTGATGTCCATGAAGATCCGCCCGCCGCCCTCGAACACCATCATGCCGTAGTGGTTGGGCGGGGCCATGGAGAAGGTCAGGTAGTCCGCCGACCAGGACAGGATGGTCGCCCGGCGCTCGGCGAACTTGTAGGGCTCCTGGGTGTCCACCGCCGGATTGTTGGGGGCGACCGAGATGCGGGTCCGAGGGAACTGGGCGACGCCGGTCTCCCGGCAGCGGCCGCCCACCAGGCCCAGGATCTGGTCGGAGTTGCGGTAGAGGGTGGTCAGGGCGGTCTTGTTGTCCTTCTCCGCCCGCATGCCCTTGTCCCAGTCCACAAGCCCGCGGAAGGTGAGGAACTTCAGGTAGTTGGTCTCTTCCTTGCGGTCCTTCAGGCTGCCGGAGACGCCCCGGGCCGGACGCCCCTGGGCCAACTGGTCGGTGGTCCGCAGAACCAGGGCCTCGCAGCCCTGGCCGAACTGGGCGACGAGGATCACCTGACCCGGGCTGGCCTCCTCCAGCGCATGGGCCAGCATGAGGGGACCGTGCGCCGTTCCGGCTTCGCCCATGACCGATGCCAGATTGTCCCGCACCGCCTCCGGCCGGATGCCCAGGGCCCTGGCGAGGCTGGCGGCCTGACCGGCGAACACGCAGGGGAAACAGAAGTGGTCGACGGCCTCCGCTGTGAGGCCCGCAGCGGTCAGGGCCTGGCGGACGGCCGCGGGCACCAGCTTGGCGATGCCTTCATCCCGGATCCAGCGCTCCTCCCAGGCATAGTCCACCTCCTGGTCTGCCGCGCGGAAGTGGTCGACGAAGTCCGCCGTGACCACGCCCCGGCCCAGCAGGTCCGCGCAGCCCGGGCCTTCCCCCACCAGAAAGGCCGCGCCCGCGTCACCGAAATCGAGCTCCTGGGTGGAGGCGGCCCGGGTCCGGCGCATCTCGCCCGTGACGACCAGGGTCGGCTGCTGCGCGGTTTCCAGGGCATCGCCCAATGCGCCGAGCGCCGCGCGCTGGGACCCGCCCACGTCGCTGGACCGGATATCGGCATCGAGGGTCAGGGCCGCCGCGGCGATCCCGGCGTTCAGCCGGTCGGCAAAGGGCGCCGTGGTGGAGGCGAACACCAGTCGGCGCACGTGGCTGCGATCATCCTCGGGCCCGAGCGCATCCCGTCCGGCCTCCACGGCCAGGGTCAGGGCATCCTCGTCCCAGGCCGCCATGGACCGCTCCCCCTTGCCCTTGCCGGCAAGGTTGGGGGCGACCCACGCATTGGCCGCGGTGATTGCGCGCCGGCTCAGGCGAAGGCGCGGGACATAGGCCCCCCAGGCAAGGATGGCAGCCATTCGGTTCGTCTCCCGTCTCGTTTCGTCTCTGACCTGTCGGCCCGCCTGGCCCGATGCCTCAGGCGGCGCTCTGGGCCGCTTCGCGGCCGAGGATCATGTCGGAGGCCTTCTCGGCGATCATGATGGTCGGGGCATTGGTGTTGCCGGATACCAGCCGCGGCATGATGGAGGCATCCACCACCCGCAGCCCCTCGACGCCATGGACCCGCAGCTGCGGATCGACGACGGCCTGGGGGCCGTGGCCCATCTGGCAGGTGCCCACCGGGTGGTAGATGGTGGTGCCGCTGGCCTTGGCGAATTCCAGCAGATGGCGGTCGGTGTTGAAGGCCGGGCCCGGCTGCATCTCGTGGTCCACGAAGGGGGCGAGGGCGGGCTGGGTGCCGATCTTGCGGGCGATCTTCAGGGACTCCACCGCCACCTCCCGGTCGATCGGGTCGGACAGGTAGTTGGCGAAGATCGCCGGATGCGCCGTCGGATCGGCCGACTTGATCCGGATGTGGCCGCGGCTTTCCGGGCGCAGCTGGCAGGGCGCGATGGTCAGGCCGGGCTGGCCCTCCAGCTCCATCTTCTGCTCTGCCGCCAGCTTCTCCATGTCCATGGTGGCGGGCAGGATGTGATACTGGATGTCGGGCGCGGCCAGCTCGGGCCGGGACTTGCAGAAGGCGGCGATGTGCGCGGCGGAGAGGGTCAGGAGGCCCTTGCGCTGGAACACGTACTTCAGCGCTTCCCCGACCAGTCGCGTCCCGCGGGTCAGCTCGTTCACCGAGACCACCCCCGGCTTCAGTCGGTAGCGGACGCCCATGACATAGTGGTCCTGCAGGTTCTCGCCGACGCCGGGCAGGTCGGCGATGACCTCGATCCCGTGCTCGTGCAGCAGCTGCCCCGGGCCGATGCCGGACAGCTGCAGCAGTTGAGGCGAGTTGATGGCCCCGCCCGCAAGGATCACCTCCTGCCGCACCTTCACCGTACGGATCAGGCCGTCCTGCGAGAACTCGACGCCGGTGGCGCGCTTGCCGGTGAACAGCACCCGGCGGGCCAGGGCATGGGTCTCCACCTGCAGGTTGGCGCGGTGCATGACCGGGTGCAGATAGGCGACGGCGGCGGAGCAGCGCTGCCCGTTCTTCACCGTCAGCTGGTAGTAGGATGCGCCTTCCTGGTTCTCGCCATTGACGTCCTTCACCACCGGAATCCCGGCCTGGCCGCAGGCGTCGAGCACGGCGTCGGACACCGGATGCCGGGTGGTGACGTCGGACACGTTCAGCGGACCGCCCGTGGCGTGATCCCCGTCGGCCCCCCGCTCCTGATTCTCGGAGCGCAGGAAGTAGGGACGCACGCTGTCCCAGGACCAGCCCTCGCAGCCCAGCTGGCGCCAGTTGTCGTAGTCCGCCTGCTGTCCGCGGATATAGAGCAGGCCGTTGATGGAGGACGAGCCGCCCAGCACCTTGCCCCGGGGCCAGACGTGCGGACGGTTGCCGGAGGTGGGGTCCGGTTCGGTGGTGTAGAGCCAGTTCACCTTGGGATCCTTCAGGGTCTGGGAATAGCCCACCGGCATGTGGATCATCAGGTTGGACAGGAACTGGCCGGGGTTGCGCGTCGGCCGGTCGTCGCCGCCGGCCTCCAGCAGCACCACCTTGAAGCGGCCGTCGGCGCTCAGCCGGTTGGCCAGGACGCAACCGGCGCTGCCCGCACCCACCACCACGTAGTCGGCTTCGATCTCGAGACCCATCGCGTTTCCTGATCCTTGTTCCTGGAGCCGGATGGCGGGGTTGGCCCCCGGATCCGGTTTGGTGCCTAGAATTACCGGACGCGCCTGCGAGGCAAGGAAATTTGCAGGGTGACGCAGCGTCGGGCCCGCAATTTCCTGTGCCGGGACCTCACGCGGTTAGGACTGGACGGCGGCGTCGTCGCACGCCAGCCTGCGGTCCCGTCCCCGACTCCAGCCGTCCGGCCCTGCCCATGACCTTCCAGCGTGTCCTGATCGCCAACCGTGGCGAGATT
>DAINBM010000308.1:0-3575 GCA_036732965.1 Caulobacteraceae bacterium
TACTGGGGACGCTGGATGCGGACGCCAGGGGGCCAGCGCCACGGCGCGGCCCGCCGGCCCGGGCAGCTGGACCTTCGGGATCGGCCGGGCGAAGGGCGCGGCGTCGGTGGGGTCGAGCTCCACGGGGGCATCGGTGAGGATCGGAAACTCGGTCACGCCGATCAGGCCGCTCCGGCGGGTGGCGGTGTCCTGTTGCCGCTGACTGCGGACCTTGGCGACGGCGTCCTGGATCTGCCCGTTCTCAAGGGCCGCGATGACGCCCCCGGCTGCCTCGATGGCCTGGAAGGCTGTCCAGCCGGCCCGGGCCATCTGGTCGGTCAGGGTCTCGAGGTACCAGGCTCCGGCGGCGGGATCGGCGACGCGGCCCAGATGGGCCTCCTCCATCAGCACCAGCTGGGTATTGCGGGCCTGGCGACGGGCAAAGTCCGTCGGCCGCCCGAGGGGCTCGGTGAAGGGGGCCAGGATCACGGTGTCCGCGCCGCCGACACCGGCGGCGAAGCCCGCCGCCGTCAGCCGCAACAGGTTCACCCAGGGATCCAGGGTCGACAGCATCCGGGCCGAGGAGCGCGCCTCGATGGTGGCCGGGACTTCCACCCCGCAGGCTGTGGTGAGCTTGCCCCAGAGCAGGCGCAGGGCGCGGAGCTTGGCGATGCCGTTGAAGTAGGTGGCGTCGACACTGGCCCCGAGCACGATGCGCTGGAACGCCTCGGTCTGGCTCAGCCCGGCGCGGGTCAGGGCCTTGGCATAGGCCAGTGCGGTGGCGAGGGCGAAACCGAGTTCCTGCCCCTCCGATCCGCCGGCCTCGTGCACGACCCGGCCGGAGGCGAGGAACAGGCTCGCCCGGGCATAGGGAGCCGCCCAGCGCACGCCGGTCTCCGCCGCCAGGATGATGTGGCTCTCGATCGGGCCCGGGCTCGCGCCGGTCTCGGCAAAGGCGGACAGGGGATCCATGTGGAAGGCGAGCGGGGCCTGGGGCGAGCGCTTGCCGAGCTCTCCGAGCCAGTCGGCGGCCTTGGGCCCGAGAAAGCCGGCGTCCAGGGCGACGGGGGCCAGGTCCAGCAGGACGCCGGCGAGGGCGCCCGCCAGATCGTTGCGGTCTGCCACGGCCACGCCCCGCGTCCCGGTCGGATCGATGCGGATCAGCAGGGACGCCGCCCCGTTCTCCAGATCCTGCAGCGCCTGTCGCGCGGCCTCGGTCGGGGACGGATGGGCGATGGTGGCGCGCAGGTCCCATGGACGGTCGATGTCCCGGGCACCGATCAGGGGACCGACGGACGGGCCGGCATTTTCGGCGGTGTAGAGCGGCTGAACCGGAATGCCGTCGCCGGTCGCGCGGACCAGTCGACGCTCGAAGGACTGCCCCTTCAGGACGCCATCCACCAGCGCCAGCCAGTCCTGACGGGTGGCAGGGGGGAATTCGTTGGCCAGGCGATCCGCCGTCTGTGTCACAGACCACTCCCGAAGCAATTCCGATCAGGGTCCGGACTTGCCCCCGGATGAGCGTGGGCGTCAAGCAGGTGACCTTCCGTCACGTGATCTTGCGCCGCTGCTTTGTGGCCCTAGGATGCCCCGGACCGTCGCCCGGACCGGGGGACGCACCCAATTTCCAGCACCGGGGACCCCATGGCTCTTCCTCCCATTCTTCGCGATCGTCTGCGGCTGCCGCTGATCGGCTCGCCCCTCTTCATCATCTCGGGGCCGGATCTGGTGATCGCCCAGTGCAAGGCGGGGGTGGTCGGTTCGTTTCCGTCCCTGAACGCGCGTCCGATCTCCCAGCTCGACGAATGGCTGCACCGGATCACCGAGGAGCTGGCCGCCTGGGATCGGGATCACCCGGACCAGCTGTCCGCCCCCTTTGCCGTGAACCAGATCGTGCACCGGACCAACAACCGGCTCGACGAGGACATCGCACTCTGCATCAAGTACAAGGTCCCGGTGATCATCACCTCCCTAGGGGCGCGGGCGGAGGTGAACGATGCGATCCACAGCTATGGTGGCATCGTGATGCACGATGTGATCACCAACGCCTTTGCCCGCAAGGCTGTCGAGAAGGGGGCCGACGGCCTGATTCCCGTGGCGGCCGGTGCCGGTGGTCATGCCGGCACCCTGTCGCCCTTCGCCCTCGTGCAGGAAATCCGGGAATGGTTCGACGGGCCGGTGGCCCTGTCCGGCTCCATCGCCACGGGGCGTGCGATCCTGGGCGCGCAGGCCATGGGGGCGGACCTTGCCTATATGGGCTCGGCCTTCATCGCCACGGCCGAGGCCAATGCGGTCCCCGGCTACAAGGACATGATCGTCGAGAGCAGCGCCGAGGACATCGTCTATTCCAACCTGTTCACCGGGGTGCACGGCAACTATCTGGCCCCCTCGATCATACGGGCAGGCCTCGATCCCAACGACCTGCCGCAGAGCGATCCTTCGAAGATGAACTTCGGCTCCGGCGGCAATCAGGACGCCAAGGCCTGGCGGGACATCTGGGGCTGCGGCCAGGGCATCGGCGCGATCCGCTCGGCGCCTCCGGCCGGGGAATTCATTGCCCGGCTGATCCGGGAATACGAGGAGGCGCAGGCCGAACTCGCGGTGAAGACCGGCTATGTGCGTCAGGCCAGCGGGCGCGTCACCGGCTAGGATTTCGCGGGCTTGTCCACCGTGACCGGGGCTGAGGGACACTGAAGGGCGCGATGACCGCCCTTCAGGAGCTCCTCCATGTCCGATTCCAACACGCCCCGCCTGGGTCTGCCCTATCTGGCTGCCGGTCAGGCGCAGAAGCATGTGACCCTCAACGCGGCGCTCGCCGGTCTCGACGGTCTGGTCCAGACCGCAGTGGTCAGCCGGACCATGCTCGCGCCCACCGCCGCGCCGCTGGACGGTCAGATCTGGCTGGTGCCCCCGTCGCCCACCGACACGGACTGGATGGGTCTGACCGACCGGCTCGTCCGCTTCGAGGGCGGCAGCTGGGAGACCCTGCCCGTCGTCGAGGGTCATCTGATCTATGTGAAGGATGAGAAGACCCTGGTGCTGTTCGGGGCCGGGGGCTGGTTCGACGTCCTTCCCCAGAAGCCGCCCGGTCCGCGCAACCGGCTGATCAACGGCCGGTTCGAGATCTGGCAGCGGGGGACGAGCCTCACCTGTCCAGCCGACCAGACAAGCTTTGCCGCGGACCGCTGGCAGGTCTGGTCGGCCGGGGCCCCCTGCACGGCAACCCTGGCAACCAGTGGCCTGCCAAAGGGCGTGGCGACCGCGCTTTGCGTGACCGCCGCAGGGGCGGTCACCAGCGCGGCGGTGAGCCAGACATTGGAGCAGTTCCTGATCGCCGACCTCGCCGGGGAGCGGGTGACCCTGTCCGGCTGGGTGCAGGCCTCCCGATCCCTGGGACTGGGGGTCAACCTCTATGCCTATGCCCTCGCAGACCAGTCGGCGAGCCGATCGAATGTCGGCTGGATGTCCCTGGGCACGGTCGGACCGGGCTGGACCTGGGTGCAGCAGAGCTTTGTCCTGCCGTCGGGCTTTGCCTGCGGGGGGCAGGTGGAGTTCAGCCTCGGCGCCCTGTCATCAGGGGACGCGGTGGGTCTGGC
>DAINBM010000309.1:0-1928 GCA_036732965.1 Caulobacteraceae bacterium
GCGCCCGTTCAGCATCGGCCCGCCGGAGACGACGATGGCCGGCAGGTCGCAGCTGGCCGCCCCCATGACGAGCGCCGGTGTGGTCTTGTCGCACCCCGCCAGCAGCACCACCCCGTCGATGGGATTGGCGCGGATCGATTCCTCCACGTCCATGGAGGCCAGGTTGCGGAACAGCATGGCGGTGGGGCGCAGATTGGTCTCCCCTAAGGACATCACCGGGAATTCCACCGGATAGCCCCCGGCCTGCAGCACGCCGCGCTTCACCTTCTCGGCCAGGTCGCGGAAATGGGCGTTGCAGGGGGTCAGCTCGGAAAAGGTGTTGCAGATGCCGATCACCGGGCGGCCGTCGAAGCTGTCCGCCGGTTCCCCGTGGTTCTTCATCCAGCTGCGGTGGATGAAACTGTCCCGGTCGTGTCCGCCGAACCAGGCCTGGGAACGCAGCTTGCGGGTCATGGGGTGTCACCTTCCGATCGTCCCTCGACCCATGCCGCAAATTCCGGGTGGGTGAAAGGGGCCGGAGAGAGGGGCGGCCGGATAGCTGTGCGCCGTTGCGTAAAGCTCGTGACAGACCGGCCATTCCCCTGCCAAGATGACCGCATGAGCTTTACCAACCCCATCATCGAAGCGGGCCTGTCCGGCCTCACCGACCTGTTTGCCGACCGCGCCGTGACGCCGGTGGAGGTGTTCCAGTCCTACCAGTCCCGGATCGACGGGCTGGACGGGGCACTGGGCTGTTATGTGGCCCAGGACGTGGCCGCGGCCGAACAGGCGGCCCACGAGAGTGCCGAGCGGTGGGCCCGGGGCGCGGCGCTCTCCATGATCGACGGGGCGCCCATCGCGGTGAAGGCCAACATCGCCGTGGCGGGCCTGCCCTGGCATGCCGGCATCGGTGCCTTCCGGGACCGCATCGCCGAGGATGACGCGCCGGTGGTGGCCCAGCTGCGGGCGGCGGGTGCGGTGATCCTGGGGCTGGTCAACATGCACGAGGGGGCGTTCGGTGCCCTGACCGACAATCCCTGGTTCGGCCGGACCCACAATCCGTGGAAGCACGGCTCCAGCGCCGGGGGCTCCTCCGGCGGGTCGGCGGCGGCGGTGTCGGCGGGCCTGTGTGCCGCGGCGCTGGGCAGCGACACCCTGGGTTCGGTGCGGATTCCCTCGTCCTTCACCGGCATCTTCGGCCACAAGCCCACGCAGGGCCTGATCTCCACCGGCGACGTGATCCCCATGAGCTGGACCCTGGACCATGTGGGCACCCACGGCCGCTCCGCCGATGACTGCGCCCGGCTGCTGGCTGCGGCCTGCGGGGCGGAGGCGGAGCTGGCCAGCGAGATCGCGCGGCCCTCGCCCCTGGACAGTCTGATGGACGCTCCCATGGCCGTGCTGCGGCTGGACGGCCTCCATTGCGACGATACCCAGAAGGCCGCCCTGGCCGCCGCCGTGGCCAAGGCCCGGCGCCTGGGCTTCGAGGTGGAGGAGGTCGTGCTCGACGGCTACGAGTTCCAGGAGGCGATGCGGCTGGGGGTGATCATCTCCGGGGCCGAGTCCATGGCCGACCACGCGCTGGCCCTGGCGTCGGACCCGCAGGGCTTCTCCGAGGAGTTCCGCCGCAACATGGCCTATGGGGGGCAGCAGACCGCGGCGGTGCTGGCCTCGGCCTATCGTGATCTTGCGGGGCTGGCCGAAGCCGCCCGCGCGGCGCTGGGGGCCTATCAGGGCCTTCTGCTGCCCACCACCCCCTGCACGGCCTACAGTTTCGAATCCGGCCAGTCTCCGGACGTGGCCCTGTTCACGACGCTCGGCAATGTGGTGGGCCTGCCTGCCACCGCCTTCCCCATGGGCCTGTCGGGGGACGAACTGCCCCTGTCCGTCCAGGCGCTGGCCTGGGACGACGAGACCAGCCTGGGCCTTGCCCGGGCGCTGGCCGAACC
>DAINBM010000309.1:2028-3572 GCA_036732965.1 Caulobacteraceae bacterium
CGCTGGCCTGGGACGACGAGACCAGCCTGGGCCTTGCCCGGGCGCTGGCCGAACCCGTGGGAGCCCCGCCGAGCTATCGCGGCTAGGGGGGCCTTGCGTCCTTCGAGACGGGCCTGACGGCCCGCCTCAGGATGACGAAAGGTCATGGATCCTGCGTCTCGAACCCCGCAGGTCAGCGCCCCCGCGCGCCCCGGCACCGGTCGGAGCAGTACTTCACCTCGTCCCAGACCTTTTCCCACTTCTTGCGCCAGGTGAAGGGACGGCCGCAGGTGACGCAGGTCTTCTGCGGCAGGTCGGCCTTCTTCGGCGACTTCGGCACGGTCAGACCTCGTCCCTGGAGCCGAGCAGGAAGTGGCCGTGCAGGGCCGCGATGGGGGCGGCGCGGGTCTCCTGCCAGGCCTCCACATGGACATTGGCAATGCGGCGACCGGCCCGCTTGATCATCGCCCGGGCAAACACGGTCCGCGGGCGGCCGCTGCGCAGATATTCGACGGTCACGTCGATGGTCCGGGGCTGGCGGACCAGACCCTGGGACAGGGACAGCTGGGCCACTGCCGTCATCTCCATGAAGGCGCCGATGACGCCCCCGTGGATGGCCGGCAGGGTGGGGTTGCCGATCAGGTGCTGGGAAAAGGGCAGGACGGCGGTCATCTCGTCCCCCGCCAGCTCCGCCCGGACGCCCAGGAACCGGGCATAGGGGATGCGCTGCAGGATCTCCGCCAGGCGGGCGTCGAGGTCGAGGGCTGCGTCGCCGGTGTCGCTCATGCCTTGGCCTCCGCCGAGGACGGCGATGCGGGCGATGCGTGGCCCAGCGCCCGGGCGATGGTCTCCGCCGGGCTCATGGCGCCGTTGGCATTGAGCATGAAGGCCGCCTGGGCCGTGGCCACCGGATCCTCCCGGTCGAGATCATAGGCCTGGGCCCGGACGAAGGCCACGGACCGGGTCACCTTGTAGCAGTGGGCGTGGCAGAAGATGGCGAGGCCCGGCCCCGCCGGACGCATGTAGTCGATGCGCAGGTCCAGGGTGGCGATGGGCTGGTAGCTGTCCAGGGCCGACATCACCGACTGCCCACAGGTGTGATCGAGGAGGGCGGTGACCACCCCGCCGGCGATGACGCCCGTGTCCGGGTCCCCCACCAGATCCGGACGGAAGCCCACCTTCAGCACCGCCTCGGCGGGATCGATGGACACCACTTCCATGCCGATCGCAGCGGCGTGGGGCGAGGCCATCAGCACCTGGGGGGCCAGCTGGCGCATCATGTCGACGGGTCGGGTCATGGGTGCACCCTATGCCAAGGCCCGCCCCGCCGTCGAGCGCTTCGCGATCCCCTGTCGCGACCGCCGACCGTATCCCCTTGAAGCCCGCGGGTTTGAGAGCGATATATGTCCCAGCGCCCAAAGGGGCGTCTTGCAAAGGAACTTTCCGCCATGAGCGATTTCGATCGCCGTTTCGTGCGCCCCACCGTCGCCGCCGCCGACATGTCGGTGGACGCGGGTCTGCGCGCCTTCATGCTGGGCGTCTACAACAAGCTGGCGCTCGGCCTC
>DAINBM010000310.1:0-3551 GCA_036732965.1 Caulobacteraceae bacterium
GTGATGGCGCAGGTGCTGCCGGACGGGGTGCGGATGGCCCTGTACGGCCTCATCCTGATCGCCCAGCTGCTGTGCGGCCTGGCCACGGTCACCTCGGTGTCGCGGATGATCTTCGCCTTCGCCCGGGACGACGGTCTGCCCGCGTCCGGTCTCCTGAAGCGCGTCAGCCCCCGGTTCCTGTCCCCGGTGGCGGCGATCTGGACGGGGGCGGTGCTGTCGGTCGCCTTCACGGCCTATGCGGACGGCTATTCCACCGTGGTGTCGGTGACCTCGATCCTGCTCTATCTGTCCTATGCCATGCCCATTGCCGCGGGCCTTGTGGCCTATCGGCGGCACTGGACCCGGATGGGGCCCTGGGACATGGGACCGGGCTTCCGGGTCGCGGCGGGGCTGGCGCTGGTCTGCACCGTCGGCATCGTCCTGATCGGCATCCAGCCGCCCAATGGTCAGGCCCTGACCGTGCTGCTGGCGGCCCTTGCCGTCACCGCCGTCCTCTGGCTGGGGGTGGAGCGGCGGCGGTTCGTCGGCCCGCCCCGCATCCGCGACTAGCCGCCGGTGCCGGCCTCGTCCGGTCGGGCCTCGCCGATCAGGGGCCGGCCGTCGAGGTAGCGGCGCAGGTTCTCGAGGAACTGGGACTCGGCACGCCCGACCACCCCGTCCCCGGCATGGGAGGCATGGCCCGTGACCCGCACCTGCGGGTGCGACCAGAACCAGGCGTCGGCGGGCAGGGGCTCGGTGTGGAACACGTCCAGCACGGCCTGTCCCGGCTGCTGCCGGTCCAGCCCGGCGCGCAGGGCGTCCTCGTCCACCAGCTGGCCGCGACCGATGTTGATGAGCAGGGCCCCGGGCTTCAGGGCGGCAAAGAAGGCCGTGCCGGCGAGGTTGCGGGTCTGCGCATTCAGGGGGCAGGCCAGCACCACCACGTCGGCGTCGGGCAGCAGCTCCGGCAGGGCCGACAGGGGACGCACGGCATCGGCCAGATCATCCGGTGCCGGGTTCCGGCGGACCACGGTGAGGTTCGCGCCGAAGGGCTTCACCCGGCGGGCGATCTCCTGGCCGATGGCGCCATAGCCCACCAGCAGCCACCGGGTGGATCCCACCTCCCGGAAGGACACGGTGCGCCAGTCCCGGTTGTCCTGGGCCTCGGCCTGTGCCGCGATCGGGTGCAGCAGGCTCAGCGCATGGGCCACCACATATTCGGCGATGGCGGGTGCCTGGGCCTGGCTCTTGGTCAGCCGCAGGCCCTTGTCCATCAGCGACTTGAACAGCGGGTGGTCGAGACCGGCGCTCAGCACCTGGATCCACCGGCCCCGGGTCCCCTTCAGCACCTGACCGGCAAAGGCGGCGATGCGCGCGCCGGGGTTGGGTCCCGAATAGACGTCGAGGCTCAGCCAGAAGACCTCCGGGTCCACGGCCTCGGGGGCCACGGGGGTCCCGTTGCGCCGGAAGGTCCCGTCGGCCTCGAAGGTGACGATGTCCAGATCCGCCCCCAGGGCCGCCAGGCGGGCACGGGTCCTTTGATGGGCGTCGGCGGTCATCAGGATCTGCATGGTCGGGCTCCTCCGGGTCGGTCCGGACCTGACTAGCAGGTTCCGGCGCGTTTCAGGACTCCGTTCCGTGTCCGTCCGGGGCCGGATGCAGGGGCAGGGTCAGCTGGTCGGTTCCGGCGGGGGTGCTCCGGCCCCGGGGCGCGGCCCGCGGCCCGCGGTCATCATCGATCCGCCGCTTGCGACTGCCATGACGCTGGAACACGGTGGCGGCGGCGTCCCGGTATCCGGCCGTGTGGCGCAGTGCGGTCAGTCGTGCCCGCGCCTGGCGGGCGGCCTCCGTCGGATCGACCACGGGCCGGGGATAGCCGGGCGGCGGTCCCCCATCCGCCCGCCACGGGGTCTGCAGCAGGGCGAGCGGCAGGGCGGCAAGCTCGGGAACCCACTGCCGGGTGAAGCGACCGTCGGGGTCCTGGTCCAGGCCCTGCTTCACCGGGTTGTAGATGCGGGGGGTGTTGATCCCGGTCTGGCCGGACTGCATCTGCACCTGCGGCCAGTGGATGCCGGGCTCGTAGTCGGTGAACAGCCGGGCCAGACGGGCACCACTCATCCGCCAGTCCAGGGCCAGGTGATAGCTCGCCACGGCCTGGACCATGGCCCGCATGCGGAAGTTCAGCCAGCCCGTGGCGATCAGGCTGCGCATGCAGGCGTCGACGAAGGGCAGGCCCGTGCGGCCCTCGGCCCAGGCCGCCAGGACGGGATCCCCGGGGTCGGTGCTCAGCCGCCCGGCTTCGTGGACCGGATGGAAGGCCCGGTCCTCGAGGTCCGGCTGGCTTTCCAGCTTCTGCATGAAGTGACCGCGCCAGTGCAGGCGGGACATCAGGCTGTCCACCGCCGTCACCGGCACGGACCGGTGCCCGGGCGGCAGCTCGGCCAGGGCCGCGCGGGCCGTGCCGAGATGCTGCAGCACCTCGCGCACGGACACCGCACCGGTGGCGAGGGGGACCGACAGGCGGGAACAGCAGGCCGCGCCGCTCAGGGGGCTCGACATGCCCTTCCGGTAGTCCGCGCCCCGACCGGCGAGGAAGCTGTCCAGCAGGGCCCATGCCTGCGCCCGCGTGCCCGACTGGGGGACCGCGCAGCCGTCATCGGGAAGGCCCAGATCCTCCGCCGTCGGCAGGGGGCCCGGCCTTGCCGCCGGAACGGGCACGAGGCGGGTCGGCTCCGGGATCGGGGGCTCTGCGGCAAAGCGGCCGAAGCGGGCGGCCCAGCGGTCCCGGGCCCCCGCCCCGGCCCCGCGGATCACGCCGGTCTGGGAATGCTCCGTGAACGGAATACCCTGCCGGCGGCAGAAGGCCGTGACGGCCATGTCCCGTCGGAAGGTCCAGAGATTGCCCGTCTCCTCATGCGCCCACAGGTGCCCGATGCCGACGGCGGCGTGGATCCGCGCCAGCACCTCCACCACCTCGCCCCGGCGCACGATCAGGGGCGCGCCCAGGGCGGCCAGCCTCTGGCCCAGCGCGTCCAGGGCCTCGCGGGTGACCAGCCACTGACGCCGGGAGGTGTCGGGCAGACGCCAGTAGCCGGGCTCCGCCACGTACAGGGGCAGCACCGGGCCCGCCGCTGCTGCCGCCGCCAGGGGGGCGTGGTCGACGGTGCGCAGGTCCCGCTTGAACCAGACCACCTGGATCACGGGGGGGGTACCTCGCCCGGGGCGGACCACAGGGCCCGATAGGCACCGTCCGGATCGTAGGTGTCGGCCTGGCGGTCGGGATCGAACCGGCGGCCCTGGCGCGGGTCGGCCCCGCGACCGGCCAGATAGAGCCAGTTCCCCTGGTTGCTGCACACGTCGTAGTCGATCAGCCGGGCCTCGAACCAGGCCGCCCCCGCCCGCCAGTCGCAGGCCAGCTCATGCACCAGATAGCTGGCCACCACCTGACGCATGCGGTTGGACAGATAGCCCGTGGCCGCCAGCTCCCGCATGCCGGCATCGATGAAGGGGTGGCCGGTGTGTCCGGCGCGCCAGCGATCGAAGGCGGCGGGGTCGTGGCCGGGTGGGCCGAG
>DAINBM010000311.1:0-3543 GCA_036732965.1 Caulobacteraceae bacterium
CGGGTGCCAGCGCCCTGACCGGGGGCGAGGCGGTCCCGGTGGGCGCGGGCAGGACCGGGGTCTGACCGTCCGGGTCGAGGACGGGAAGGCCGGGTCGGGCCAGGGCCGGGATCGCCTTCAACCGTTGGCGATCCTCCCGGGACAGACGGGCGGCGCGGCCTGCCAGACATCCTAACACCGCATCGGGAACACTCTCGAACCGGTTGTCGAAGATGCCCGCGACGCCCGCCCCGGTGGGCCGCCGCAGGTCGCGGGCGTCCCGGGCCAGCAGCACCTGGCCCGCATCCGCCGCCAGCCGCACACCGGCCAGCTGGGTCCGAAAGGTGTCCGTCCCCGCAAGGCGCATCACCAGACGGTCCAGCGCCGCCCGGGGCGGAGGGGACAGGGCCCCGCCGATGCTCACCAGCGCTGCCCCGAGCACCGGAGGCAGCTCTGCCGCACCTCCCCCCCGCGCCAGCCCGCGGTCAAAGACGGCAAAGCCCTCCGCCGTGCAGGTCACCTGCGCCGCCAGCCGCGCCCTTGCCGCGTCGTCCCGGCCATCGGCAGCCGGTGGCACCAAGGTGTCCTGCTGCCGCTGCAGGGCGTGCCGCGCCCGGGCCCGGGCAAAGCGCAGATCCGTGTTGGCGGGATCTTCCAGCCACGCGAGGCCCCGGGCGGCGAGGGCCGCGCGGAGATCCTGCCGCCGCTCCGACAGCAGGGGGCGGAACAGGAACAGGCCCCGCCCCTCCGGCCAGACCGGTGACGGGCTCCATTCCCGGGGGTCCGGCAGGGATGGCGTATCCCCCTCGCGCATCAGGGCGGCCTCGGCCCGGTCGTCCGCCGTGTGCCCCAGCAGGATCACCCGGGCCCCGAGGGACCGGGCGGCCTCTGCCAGCAGCCGGTGGCGCGCCTGCCGGGCCGCAGCCGGCAGGCCGGTGGACGGCTTGTCGCCCGCCCAAGCGAGGGCCTGCCACTGCGCCCCCAGGGCCGTGGCCGCCATCCCCGCCGCCCGGGTCCAGGCGGCACTGTCCGGATGCAGTCCATGATCGACCGTCAGGGCGGTCACCGCACGGCCGGTACGCGCGCCGAAGGCACAGGCCTCGATCAGCAGGTAGAGGCTGTCACTGCCGCCGGAAAACCCGACCACGAGGGGATGCGGGCTGGACGGATCAAGCCGCGCGCCGAACCGCGCGGCGAGTCTGTCGGGCATCCGGTCACAGGTCACGGGCGCGCCGTCCGGCCAACCCGGATGCGAGGGGTCAGCCCGCGCAGCCCAGCTTGTCCCTGGTCTGCGTCGCCCGGGTCCGGGCCGAGGGGGTGGCCGTCTTCTCGTAGCGCCGGGCAAACTCTCCCAGGGCCGCGCAGGCCTCCGGGTTGCGCTGGGTGGCGGCCAGGGCGCGAGCCAGCTTGATCACCGCGTCCGGGGCCCAGGGGGTCCTGGGCCATCCCTTCAGGGCCCGGGCATAGGCCGAGGTGGCATCCCCGTTCAGGTCCCGCACGGAATAGCTCTCACCCAGCCAGTAGAGAGCCTCCGGCGTCCGGGCATCGGCGGGGTGGGTTCCGACGAAGGCCTGGAAGGCCTGGGAGGCCCCGGCATAGTCCCCGGAGGCCAGCAGGGTGCGCGCCGTCTTGAACTCCGCGGCCGTGTCCACGCCGGGGGTCGGATCCGCCGGGGCCGGCGCGGCCATGGGGACCGCGGCCGCCTGACGGCGTCCCTTGGCATCGAGCGGCGGCGGCGGCGGCGGGGGCGGCGTGCTGACCGTCGCCAGCTGGCTCTCCACCCGGGTCAGACGATCGGTCAGGGCCTGGATCTGGGTCGTGCGGTCGGCCCGGTCGGCCTCCAGCCCCGCGCGGAGCTGATCCACATCATGGGCGGCCTGTTCGCCACCGCCCTGCAGCTTGCGCAGGGTCGCTTCCAGATCATCCACCCTCTGGGCCAGGGCCGTGACCGTCGGGTCGGGTCCTGCCTCCCGCACCTCGACCGGATGGCCGGTGTCCCGGGCCTGGAACACGATGGCGCGCAGTTCGCGGATCTGCTTCTCCAGCCGGTCCACCCGCGCCGGGTCGTCCGCGGCCCGGCCGAGCCCGGGTGCCGACAGGCTGAGGCCGGCCACCAGCGCCCCGAGGGCCGCCGCAGCCGCGAAATGACGCTGTCCAGACCGCCGGCCAGCCCGCTTGCATCCTTCAGGGCGCATCGCTTCCATCGTCCAGGGTTCCTGCCCGCAGGTCACGTTCCGCCAGGGGTCCCGGGGACCGGACCGCCAGCCGTGGGAGGGCGACCGGCCGCGATCCGGCCCGTCGCCCCCTTCGGTTGCTACTTCACGCCGCCGGTGAGGGCGGTGTGACCGTTGCGATTGTGCGCCCAGGCGTCTTCGCCGGAGCCCAGATCCACCGGCTGTTCCTTGCCGTAGGAGATGGTCGTGATCCGGGCAGCGGACACGCCCTGCCCCACCAGATAGGCCTTGATCGCCTCGGCGCGGCGGGCACCCAGGGCCAGGTTGTAGTCGCGGGTGCCGCGCTCATCGCAGTTGCCCTCGATCCGCACGACCACCGACGGGTAACGGTTGAGCCAGGCGGCCTGGCTGGAGAGGACCGACTTGCCGTCGGCCCGCAGGGTGTAGGCGTCGAAATCGAAATAGACCCGCTCACCCGCATTGACCACGAAGTCCTGCAGGGAGCCCGGCACCGGACCCGCGGGCGGCTTCGGAGCCGGGGCGGGCGGCGGCGGCGGCGGAGCGGGCGCGGGGGCCGGGGTCGGGGCCGGGGCCGGCGGCGGCGGCGGGGCCTTGGTGGCGCAGGCGGCCAGGGCGGCCGTCAAGGCAACCGCGGACGCCAGCTTCGTCAGACGGGGGGAGAGGTGGAGCATGGGGGCCTCCTGGGTTGGACCGGGCATGCCCGGAAGAAGAAGTGACACCGCGAGACCGCCGCCGGAGCGCTCGCCCGGGTCCGGGACGGCCCTTCGCAGGGTCTGGTCAGACATTAGACCGAATTCGCATCATTTGAGCAACGGGGACCAGGCCGGATCCGAGGCCGCGCCGGGATAGGGGGACGGACGCTCATTGCGGCCGGACACATCGACGCTCCACAGCTTCGGCGCGCCCCCCCGGGTCTCCCGGCTGAACATCAGTACACGGCCGTTCGGGGCCCAGGTCGGACCCTCGTCCAGATAGGACGTGGTCAGGATTCGCTCGCCGGACCCATCGGGCTTCATCACGCCGATGTGGAACTGGCTGCCCTCCTGCTTGGTGAAGGCGATCAGGTCCCCCTTCGGGCTCCAGACCGGTGTCGTGTACCGCCCGCTGCCGAAGGAGATGCGCCGCTGGTTGCCCCCGTCGGCATCCATCACATAGAGCTGCGGCGATCCGCCGCGGTCGGAATTGAACACGATCTTCGTCCCGTCCGGGGAATAGGACGGGGAGGTGTCGATGGCCGGATCGTCCGTCAGCCGGGACTGGGCCCCCGATCGCAGGTCCTGCACGAAGATGTCGGTATTGCCGTTGCGGGACAGGGAATAGGCTACCTTCAGCCCGTCCGGCGAGAAGCGCGGCGCGAAGACCATACCAC
>DAINBM010000312.1:0-3530 GCA_036732965.1 Caulobacteraceae bacterium
CGCCGGGGGCATAGTCGATGACGAGATGGGCGAAGTCTGGCTGGCCGGTGACGGGGCAGAGGGACGTGAACTCCGGGGCCACGAACCGCGCGAGATACAGGGTCCCCGCATGCGGATTGGGCACCCGCTCCAGCTCCGCCGTGTCCGGGCTGGTGGGGGCGTCGGTGATCCGCCCGAGTTGGGTGAGGGAAGAGGTGTCCGTGGTCATCAGGCGTCGGGTCCGGTTGGCTTGTGGCGCATCGACGGCGCGCGTCGGTCCCGATATGAGGGTTTCAGGCGCAATGCGCAAAGGTTGAAGACGCAAAGACGCAGGGACAGGAGGGAGACGACCATGGATGACTTCAAGGGGATGATCGTGCTGGTGACCGGGGCCTCCACGGGGCTCGGCCGGGCGCTGGCCGTGGGTGCGGCCCAGCGCGGCGCCGAGGCCGTCATCGTCAACTACGCCTCCAGCGCCGCCGAGGCCGAGGAAACGGCCGCCCAGGTCCGCGCGGCCGGGGCCCAGGCGGTGGTGGTGCAGGGAGACGTGGGCGAGGACGCGGACTGCCGCCGGATCGCCGCCGCCGCCGAGCCCTTCGGCCGGATCGACGCCCTGTTCAACAATGCCGGCACCACGGTCTTCGCCCCCCGCCACGGGGACCTGGATGCCGTGAGCGCGGACGACTTCCTGCGCCTGTATCGCATCAATGTGGTGGGGGCCTTCCAGATGGTGCGGGCCTGCCGGCCCCTGCTCGAGAAGTGCGAGCGGGTGGCGGCGGTGGTGAACACGGCCTCCATCGCCGGGGTGACGGGCATCGGCTCGTCGGTGCCCTATGCGGCGTCCAAGGGGGCCATGACCACCATGACCCTGTCCCTCGCCCGCGGCCTGGCCCCGAAGATCCGGGTGAACGCCATCTGCCCCGGCTATATCGACACCCCGTGGTTCGACAAGAGCCCCGCCGCCTCCAACCGGGACAAGCTGCGGGAGTCGTCGGCTGCGGCCACGCCGCTCAAGGCCGCGTCCACACCTGAGGATGTGGCCGACGCCACCCTGTTCCTGGCCTCGCCCCACTCCCGGCACGTGACGGGGGAGACGCTGCTGGTCGATGCGGGTCTGCACCTCGGCTTTGCCAGTCTCGGGATGAATTGAGCCCGAGACCGCAGAGATCGCGAGAAAGTTTCTTTTGAAACCGGTTTCTCCGGGGTAGTCTGTGCCGCATGTGCAGACCCTCGGAGGCGGCGTGACGACCGACAGCCATGTGTTCGCAACCCCGCCCGACGGCTGTGCCGAGGACTGGACCCTGCCGCAGGACTGGGCGGGCTATACCGCCGCCGAGCACGCCACCTGGGTGACCCTGTTCGAGCGGCAGATGGCGCGGCTGCAGGGGCGGGCCTGTCCGGAATTCCTCGCCGGGCTCGACGCCCTGGATCTGCACGGGGTCGGCATTCCCGACTTCGCGGTGCTGAACCAGACCCTGACGGCGCGGACCGGCTGGCAGGTGGTGGCGGTGCCGGGACTCGTTCCGGACCGGGTGTTCTTCGACCATCTGGCCAACCGGCGCTTTCCCGCCGGGCGGTTCATCCGCCGCCCGGACCAGCTGGACTATCTGCAGGAGCCGGACATCTTCCACGACGTGTTCGGCCACGTGCCGATGCTCTGCGACCCGGTGTTCGCCGACTACATGGTGGAGTATGGCCGCGGCGGTCAGCGGGCGGCGGGGATCGGCCAGCTGGAGCAGCTGGCGCGGCTCTACTGGTACACGGTGGAGTTCGGGCTGCTGCAGACGCCCGAGGGCCTGCGCATCTGTGGGGCGGGGATCGTGTCCTCGGCCACGGAGAGCGCGTTTGCCCTCGAGAGTACGTCTCCCCACCGGATCGGCTTTGATCTGGAGCGGGTCATGCGGACGCGCTACCGGATCGATGACTTCCAGCAGGTCTATTTTGTCATCCCATCCCTGTCGGAGCTGCTGCGGGTCACCCTGCAGGACTTTGCCCCGGTCTATGCCCGGCTGGCGGACGCGCCGACGCTGGCCATCGACACGATCCTTCCCGAGGATCATGTCCTGCAGCGGGGAGATCAGTCGCATGCCCGCCTCGCCACTCCGTCCGGCCACTGATAGGCTCGCCGCCGATGCGGGGGAGCGGACATGCGCGCAGTGATCGTCGGACCGGGTGCGGTGGGCGTCTGGATGGGGGAGCGGCTGGCCGCGGCGGGCTGGATCGTCTCGGCCCTGGCCCGCGGGTCCACGCTGGCCGCACTGCGGGACCACGGCCTGCGGGTGATCGAGCAGGGCGAGATCCGTACCGCGCCGGTGATTGCCTCCGATGATCCGGTCGCGCTGGGGCCGCAGGACTATGTGATCGTGTCGCTGAAGGCCCAGGCCCTGCCGGAGGTCGCCCCGAGGCTGGCTCCGCTGATGCACGACGAGACGGCGGTGGTCAGTGCCATGAACGGCATCCCGTGGTGGTTCTTCCATCGCTTCGGCGGGGCGCTGGAGGACACGCGCCTCGAGACCGTGTACCGGGGTGGGCGGATCGCCGAAGCCCTGCCGCCCGCGCGGGTGATCGGCTGCGTGCTGCACAACTCGATCACCTCCCCCGAGCCGGGACTGTCCCAGTTGGTCGGCATCGACCGGCTGATCTTCGGGGAGCCGGATGGCACCGCGTCACAGCGTGTGGAGATCCTGGCGGAGGCCTTCCGAGCGGCAAGGGTCCGGACCGAGACGCCCACCGATATCCGCACGCCCATCTGGGTGAAGCTGTGGGGCAACATGTACGCCAATCCGATCTCGGCCCTCACCGGGGCGGGCACGGCGGACATGCTGGCCGATGAGCAGGTGCAGGCGCTTTGCCTGCAGATGATGCGGGAAATGGCGACCCTCGGCGAGGGGCTGGGCCTGCCGTTCCCGATCACGCCGGAAGCGCGGATGGACATCGCCCGCAAGCTGGGGAACTTCCGCACCTCCATGCTGCAGGACATGGACCAGGGGCGGCCGCTGGAGCTGGACCCGATCCTCGGGGCCCTGGTCGAGCTCGGCGGGAAGATGGGCCTGACCACGCCCGGTCTGTCGGCGGTCTATGGCCTGACCCGGCTGGCCGCGCGGATGAAGGGTCTCTATCCCTCCGCCACATAGGTGACCGGGGCAGGGGGCAAGGGCGCACGGGGACGCAGGCCGATGCCCTTCAGGACGATCTTCACCGCCTCCCAGTGAATGCCGCCCATGACCTTCAGCGTCATAAGCGGATGCGAGACAAGCGCGGCCATGAGGCTGGCATCGGTCAGCGGCCTGCGTTCCGCGGCAAAGCGCGCATCCAGCATCCTCTGCCCGTCGGCCCGTTTCGACACGGCGATGTCGAGCACCGTGGCCGCATCCGGCGGGTGCACCCGGAAGCGATAGTGCAGATCCATGTCCATGAAGGGGGACACGAAGAAGCCCTTGTCGCAGGCCTGCTCCACCACCGGTCGGGCACCCGGCGCGGGGGCGGGGATCAGATAGCTGTGGGCCTCGCCGAAGGTGTTGCGCACCTCGTAGAGCACCGCCGCCAGATCC
>DAINBM010000313.1:0-3486 GCA_036732965.1 Caulobacteraceae bacterium
GACCGATGAGCGGACCTGACACCATCCCACCGGAGGACCCCACGGCCGGCAACAATCTGCGGCGGACGGTGAATGATGCCATCGCCTCGGCGCAGGAACTGCGAGCCCTCGCCTATCTGCTGGACAGCACCGATGTGTTCGGCGATCCGCCGCCCGGGGCCCGGGGACGGGCCCACCGGTCCGGCCAGTTGCTCATCACCCTGCTGGAGCGGGAGCTGGCCGGGCTGGAAGTGAAGCTCCTGGCGATCGACATGCTGGTCGGCTGAGCGGCCGCGGGGTCGGGCAGCCACCGCCGCGGCCGACCCGCACCCCCGATTTACTTCCCGCGATGGATGAGATCCAATCAACGTCAAGATTGAGGAGATCCATCATGCCGGCCATCGCCGACACCCTGTCCCTGCCCTGCGGCGCCGTTCTGCCCAACCGCCTTGCCAAGGGGGCCATGACGGAGGGGCTGGCTGATCCCCAGGGCCGGGCCACGGCGGAGCTGGCGCGGCTCTACGGCCTCTGGGCCGATGGCGGGGCCGGGCTCCTGATCACCGGCAATGTCCAGATCGATGCCGATCACCTGGAGCGGCCCGGCAATGTCATCATTGACCGCCGCCCGGATGCGGAGGGTCTGGCCGGACTGCGGGCCATGGCCGCCGCCGGGACCCGAAAGGGCGGACACGTCTGGATGCAGATCAGCCATGCGGGGCGCCAGACCCAGGCCAATGTGAACCCGCACCCCAAGGCCCCCTCCGCCGTGGCGGTGGCCCTTCCGGGCAACCAGTTCGGTGAGCCGGTGGCCCTGACCGAGGCGGAGATCCTGACCCTGATCGAACGGTTCGGCGTGGCCGCCGAGATCGCCCGGGAGACCGGCTTCACCGGCGTGCAGATCCATGCGGCCCACGGCTACCTCCTGTCCCAGTTCCTCAGCCCCCGGGCCAATCTGCGGGACGATGCCTGGGGCGGGAGCCTGGAAAACCGGGCCCGCATGCTGATGCAGGTGGTGGCGCGGGTCCGCCGGGGGGTGGGGCCGGACTTCCCCATCAGCGTGAAGCTGAACTCCGCCGACTTCCAGAAGGGCGGCTTCGCCTTCGAGGACAGTGTGACCGTGGCCGGCTGGCTGCAGACCGCCGGCGTCGACCTCCTGGAAATCTCGGGCGGGTCCTACGAGCAGCCGGCCATGATGGATATCGACGGGATGGAGCCGAAGGACATGCCGCCGGTGAAGGCCTCCACCGCCGCCCGGGAAGCCTATTTCGTGGACTTCGCCCGCACACTGCGGGGGTCCCTCACCCTGCCCCTGATGGTGACCGGCGGCTTCCGGTCGCGGGCGGCCATGAACCATGCCCTGGAGACCGGCGGGGCGGACGTGATCGGCCTCGGCCGACCCCTCTGCGCCGATCCCGCGGGACCGGCCAGGCTGCTGGCCGGGGCCGACAGCCTGGAGCGGTGGGAGACGCGCCTGCACCTGCTGCCCGCACCCTTGCGCTTTCTCAACCGGATCAAGCTGTTCCAGGCCATGGAGGGCTTTGCCGTCAGCTACTGGTACTATGCCCAGATCGACGCCCTGGCCCGCACGGGTCAGCCCAACACCCGCATCACGCCCTTCGCCGCCCTGCAGCAGGTCACCCGGTCGGGCAGCGCCTGGCTGAAGGCCCGTCGGAGCCAGGGCGGGGCGGGCTAGGCGGCAGGCTCACACCCCCCAGCGGCGGATGAACCAGCTCTTCACCAGCGTCGCCAGAACAGCATAGGCCAAGAGGAAGCCGACAATGATCGGCCAGTAGGCCCCCGGCAGCGGCACGAAGCCGAGCGTCGCCCCGAGCGGCGTGACCGGCAGGACGATGGCGACGGCGCAGACGGCCAGGGTCGTGGCGATCAGGGGCGGACTGGCCCAGCTCTGCAGGAACGGGATCCGCGCCGTGCGGATGACGTGGATGACCAGGGTCTGGGTCAGGATCGACTCCACGAACCATCCTGTCTGGAACAGGGCCGGATTGTTCCAGGCGTGGAACACGAACAGCATGGTCGCGAAGGTCGCATAGTCGAAGATCGAGCTGATCGGTCCGATGAACAGCATGAAGCGGGTGAGGTTGCCCAGCTCCCACTTCCGCGGCCTGGCCAGATATTCCCGGTCCACATGGTCCGTGGGAATGGCGGTCTGGGAGATGTCGTACAACAGGTTGTTGGTCAGGACCTGGATGGGCAGCATGGGCAGGAAGGGCAGGAAGATCGACGGCCCGATGACGCTGAACATGTTCCCGAAATTCGAGCTGGCCCCCATCTTGATGTACTTGATGATGTTGCCGAACACCTCCCGGCCGGCCAGGACACCCTCGTTCAGCACGGCGAGGTTCTTCTCCAGCAGGATGATGTCGGCACTCTCCTTGGCGATGTCGACGGCGGTGTCCACGGACACCCCCACATCGGCGGCCTTCAGGGCCGGGCCGTCATTGATCCCGTCCCCCATGAAGCCCACCACATGCCCCGTGGCCTGCAGGGCCTGGATGATCCGCGCCTTCTGAGCCGGGGACACCTTGGCGAAGACATTGGCGGTCTGGACCGCCCGGCCGAGGGCGGCATCGTCCATGGCCGCGACCTCCGCCCCCAGCAACAGGCCGGTGATCGAAAGCCCCACATCGTGGCAGACCTTGCGGGTGACGAGGTCGTTGTCCCCGGTCAGGATCTTCACCGCCACTCCCGAGGCGCCGAGCCCGGCAATGGCGCCGGCCGCCGTCTCCTTCGGCGGATCGAGGAAGGCGATGAAGCCCTGCAGGGTGAGACCCGTCTCGTCGGCCGCCGCATAGCGGGTCTGGTCCGCCGGCACCTCCCGGGTGGCCACGGCGACCACGCGGAAGCCCTCGCTGTTCAGTCGATCGGTGAGGCCATGGACCAGCGGGGATTGCGCGTCGGGGATCGGAACGGTTCCCTCGGGCGTGCGGACATGGGTGCAGACGGCCAGCACCTCCTCCACCGCCCCCTTGCAGATCAGCAGCGGCGGCGCCCCCGGCTTGCGCACGACCACGGACAGCCGTCGCCGGGTGAAGTCGAACGGGATCTCGTCCAGCTTGGCATAGCCGGTCTCGACCGCCAGATGGGTCTCCAGCTCCACATGGGTGAGCACCGCCTGATCCAGCAGGTTCTTCAGCCCACTCTGATAGTGACTGTTCAGATAGGCCAACGTCAGGACCTGATCATCCGGGTGCCCGGCGGCATCCAGGTGCAGCTTCATGATGATCCGGTCCTGGGTCAGGGTCCCGGTCTTGTCCGTGCACAGGACGTCCATCGCCCCGAAGTTCTGGATGGCGTTGAGACGCTTCACGATGACCCGCTTGCGGGCCATCACGATGGCCCCCCGGGCGAGATTCACCGTGACGATCATGGGCAGCATCTCGGGCGTCAGGCCCACGGCCACCGCCACGGCGAACAGCAGGGCCTCCAGCCAGTCGTGCTTGGTCAGGCCGTTCACCACGAAGACCAGAGGGGCCATGACGAGGATGA
>DAINBM010000314.1:0-3469 GCA_036732965.1 Caulobacteraceae bacterium
GAACCTCGATGCCAACGCCGTTTCGCCCAAAAACGCCCAGGGCGTCATGCAACTCATCCCCGATACCCAGGAGCGTTTTGGCGTCGAAAAACCCTTCGACCCGGAACAGAACATCAAAGGCGGTCTGGCCTACCTGAAGTGGTTGCAGAACCGTTTTGACCGAAACCTCAAGCTGGTCGCCGCGGCCTACAATGCCGGGCCGGGTCGCCCGGCGGACTGGGTCAATACATGTGGCGATCCGCGCAAGACCGGGGCAGATCCGACGGACTTCATCGAGTGCATCCCGTTCACGGAGACCCGCAACTACGTCATGCGGGTGATGGAGAATACCGCGATCTATCGGGCCCGGCTGAAGGGAGGCAGCGCACCCCTGACCCTTGCCGAAGACCTTCGCCAGGGCAAATGGGCCCCGCTGCCCACCATCGACTCCATCCTGTCCAACCTGTCCGACTGAGGCCCGGGTCGTCGCCGGTCGGTCAGAGCCGCGCGAGGGCCTGCTGGAACACGCCCGGATCCACATTGCCGCCGGACGCGACGACAACCCCGCAGCCACCGTTCAGGGCCAACCGGCCGTTCAGGGCTGCCGCCAGGGCCACCGCCCCGCCGGGCTCGACCACCAGCTTGAGACGGAGGAAGGCCTCGGCCATGGCGTCCAGAACCTCCTCATCGGTCGCACTGACAGCCCCCGCCAGCCGCAGGCGATTGATCGGAAAGGTCAGCGTCCCGGGGATCTGTGCCATCAGGGCGTCGCACAGGGTCGGCCGATCCGCCGCATGGGCGGTCCGCACGCCGGCGGCAAGGCTGAGCGCGTGATCCTCATAACCCGCCGGCTCCGCCACCAGGATCCGGGCGCCCGGTGCCCGGGCGGCCACGGCCGTCGCGACGCCCGCCACCAGCCCCCCGCCTGACGCGCAGGCACAGACCACGTCGGGAACCAGGTTCCGGTCTGCCAGCTGGGCGACGATCTCCAGACCGACGGTCCCCTGTCCACTGATGATGTGCGGATCGTCATACGGGGGAACCAGGACCGCGCGCCGCTCAGCGGCCAGCGCGGCCCCCATGGCCTCCCGATTGTCACGGTGCCGGTCGAAGAAACGGACCTCGGCCCCGAGGGCCCGGGTCGCGGCAACCTTGGTGGCCGGGGCATCGGACGGCATCAGGATCAGCGCAGGGCAACCCACCAGGGCCGCGGCGGCCGCCACACCTTGCGCGTGGTTGCCGGACGAGAAGGCCACGACACCCGCCTTCAGCTGCTCCGGTGCCAGCTGGCAGATCCGGTTGTACGCCCCCCGGAACTTGAACGACCCGGTGCGCTGGAGCGGCTCGGCCTTGATGAACAACCGCCCGCCGGCCCGGGCATCAAGGGTATCGTGGCGCAGCAGGGGGGTGCGGACGGCATGGCCCTCCAGCCGGACCGCCGCGGCCTCGATATCGGCCAGATCGACCGCGAGCGCGGCATCCCTGCTCATGCATCCGTGACCAGGCCGGAGAAGACCGCATCGAGCATGAGGCGCACGAGCGCGTCCCGTTCCGCCCACTCGAAGGTGGTCTGGCTGATCATCAGCGAGACCAGCCCATGCGGTGCCGCCCACAGCACCTGTGCCGCCGCATCGACGTCGGGCGTCCGCAACCGTCCGGCATCCCGGATCCGGGCCACGGCCCCGATGAACAGCTCGAAGCACTGGCTCCCGAGCTCGGTCAGGGTCGACAGCTTGTCCTCCGGGACATCCGCGGGGATCGGGCAGAACACCAGTCGATAGGCATTGGGATGCTCGAATCCGAACTGGACATAGGCCTCCAGCATCGCCCGGACCCGCTGTATGGGGTCCATCTCCCGCGCGGCGAGTTCGGCATTGGCATGAATCATCCGGGCAAAGGTCTCGGCACAGATCTCGACCAGGATCTCGCTCTTGTCACGGAAGTGCATGTAGAGGGCGGTGGAGGACACCCCCACCTCGTCTGCGATGCGGCGTATGGTCGCGCCCTCGTAACCACACTCGACGAAGATCCGTTCCGCGGCAGCAAGGATCTCGGCCCGGCGCAGATGCCCGTGCCCCTTCGCCTTCCTTTGGGATTTCGGATTTGCCTTCGCTGCCAGCCCTGTCGAACTCACACGTACACCCCGTCGCTGACTCCCGCTCGCTCGTTCCCTGAGATACGGCGATTGTCACGGAAACGCAAAGTGTGCGCCTGTGTCGCGGTGACAGAGGTTGTCCACAGATTGGGGACAACCTTCGGACGCTCCCGCGCCTCGATCATGTTCCGTATCGTTCCCCCGATGTCGAGACCGGAGGGACGCCGTGGGCCACCCCGTCAGAACCTGCCCGGATCGCCATGCTGCGGCAGGGGGACTGACGCGGTTTCAGGCCTGGCTGCTGGTGGTCGTCGTGACCCTCATGGGCTGCCTGTGCCTGACAGACACCCTCTCGGCGCTACTGCGCTTCGGGATCGGGTCCGGCATCCTCCTCCTGTCGGCTGTGCGGATCCTCGCCTGTGCGTATCCCGCCCCCGCCCCCCGTTCCGATGGTCCCGACGCGGAGGCTGTGCCGTGGCCGGTCTACACGGTCATCCTGGCCCTTTACCGGGAGGCACCCATCGTGCCGCAGTTGATCGCGGCGATCGCTGCGCTGGATTATCCCCGTCATCGCCTCCAGATCATCGCCGCAGTGGAAGCGGATGATGCCGCCACCGTCGCCGCCTGCTGGCACGAGGGCCGCCGGCTCGACCTGCAGATCGCCCTGGCCGACGGACCCGCGCCAAGGACCAAGCCCCGGGCGTTGAACGCCGCGCTGGCCATGGCCAGGGGCGAGTTTCTGGTTGTCTATGATGCCGAGGATCGTCCGCATCCCTTGCAGTTGCGCGAGGCGGCGATGGCCTTCCGGGATGGCGGTGCAGAACTGGCCGTGGTCCAGTCCCCGCTGCGGGTGTCCGTCGCGCCCCGGGCACGGGAGATCGCCCACCAGTTCCGACTGGAATACGCGGCCCTGTTCGAAGTGATCCTTCCGTTTCTTGCCCGTCTGGGCCTGCCGTTCCCTCTTGGCAGGACCAGCAATCACCTCCGCCGGTCCGTGCTGGAGGATCTGGGCGGCTGGGACGCCTGGAACGTGACGGAGGATGCAGATCTGGGATTTCTACTCGCCGGAGCGGGGTATCGGTGCGGCGTGCTGCGCCTGCCGACGCTGGAATCGGCGACCCCCACGCTCCGTCCCTGGCTGGCCCAGCGATCACGGTGGCTGAAGGGACACATGCAGACCGTGGGGGTTCACACCCGAAATCCCATGGTGCTGGGCTGGCGCGGGACCGTCTCCCTGATCATCTGTCTTGCCTTCGGCATAGCCGCCGCCGCCCTGCACGCCCCCCTTGCGGTGGTCCTGGTGGCACTGGTTGTGCGCGGGGCCGCGCTGGGGGTCCCCTCGGGGGTCGGCACCTTCGACCTGACCGTCCTCGGCCTCGGCTGGGGCAGCGCGGT
>DAINBM010000315.1:0-3466 GCA_036732965.1 Caulobacteraceae bacterium
GCCAGGAGTACCAGCTCTCCGGGAAGCCATGGACCATGAGGACCAGGGGGCCGCGTCCTTGTGACGCGACGCGGATCCGGATTCCATCGGATCGTTCAAGTGTCTCGAAGGAGATCAGCTTCGTTCCTCCCGGCGCTTCGGCCCCGACCCGGGCCCGTGTCGGAGAGGATCGCGCAACGTGCAGGCGGGGACAAGGGGCGGACACCCCCGGCCCGGTATGTGCCCGGAAGACCGGCCCAGGCCGCGGGTGACGGTCCCTCACGAGCCCATTTTTCAGAAGTTTGCGACGTTAGGCCGCGGCGATCCCGTCAAAATTCGCGGTATGAGTGTTTCCCTGGCTGTGTCGGATGGGTTTTGAGCGCCCCGGATTGAGAGGAATTTCCACATGTCCGTGAAAATCGCATTCGCAGTGGCCGCCACCGTGATTTCAATCCAGGTTTCCATGGCCAGTCGCGCCGATGCCAGTCCAGGCTGCCAGGCCTGCAATATTGTCTCGGAAGGATTGTTCAATGAGTCACTTGCCAACCACTACATCTATTACAACGGAAATCAGACTTATATCAAAGTGACGGTTTTGGCGGTCGATCTGAGAAATGAAAAACTGGAATGGCAGACGTCGGACGGCAAAACAGGTTGGACCGAGGCGCGATATTTTTACTCGGAACAGAGCGTTAACGAACTCAACAAGTCCACGATGCGGACGGGGTATTCTGCCACCTGCAAGATATATGAGGCCGCGAAACAGAAAGCGAATGCCGGGGAGCTGAGCGGTATGGAGATGCTCTTCCTGTACCCCGTTCGGAATGCCTGTTGCGATCCGCAGGCCGCAAGACAGTACGGGGATGGTCGTCCGCCAGCGGAGCTGTGTTCCACGCTTCCGTAATTCCAGACCGGCAAGGACAGGATCGCGACCAGCGCCGAGCGAAATGGACGGCCACGCGATGATGTCCCCGTCCCACAGGCCGCGCACGCCCGCACAGGGGACGACTGGCGGATGAGGTGGGATTCGAACCCACGGTAGGCTTCCACCTACGGCGGTTTTCAAGACCGCTGCCTTAAACCACTCGGCCACCCATCCGGATCGGGCTCCGTCGCTGATGCGTCCGGTCCCGACGGGATCGCATAGACTGGGTGACGCGGCGCGTCCAGCGTCGGATCCTGACAGTTGGCACCTTGCACGCGGGCGGAATCCGTCGGAATGAGGTCTCTCGCGGCAGGAGCAGGCACCCGGTGACGCAAGGGCGTTTCATCACCATCGAGGGCGGGGAGGGGGGCGGCAAGTCCACCCAGCTCCAGCGCCTGGCGACACGTCTGGAACCCCGGGTGGGCGCCCCCCTGCAGACCCGTGAACCGGGCGGGTCCCCGGGCGCCGAGGCGCTGCGGGGCCTCCTGGTGACCGGAGCGTCTGACCGCTGGTCGCCCCTTGCGGAGACGCTGATCCTGTTCGCGGCGCGGGACGACCACCTCAACCGTCGCATCCGACCGGCCCTGGCCGCGGGTCAATGGGTGCTCTGTGATCGGTTTTCGGACTCCACCCGCGCTTATCAGGGAG
Source organism: Caulobacteraceae bacterium (assembly GCA_036732965.1). Lineage (GTDB taxonomy): Bacteria > Pseudomonadota > Alphaproteobacteria > Caulobacterales > Caulobacteraceae > CAIMFV01. The sequence goes on from DAINBM010000315.1 coordinate 1,553, forward strand.
CCGCCGGCGGAACCGATCCGACGCTGATCGCAGCTCTGGAGACCCGTGTCATCGGCCCGACCCGGCCCGATCTGACGCTGCTCCTCGACCTGCCGGTGGAGGTGGGGCTTGGCCGTGCCAGCGCCCGGGGCGGCGATGAGGCCCGCTTCGAGGGGAAGGGGCTCGCCTTCCACCAGCAGCTCCGGGACGGCTTCCTGGCCATTGCCGCCGCGGAGCCCGAACGGGTGGCGGTGATCGATGCTGACCAGCCGCCGGATGCGGTGGAGGCGGACATCTGGGCGGTGGTCTGCGACCGGCTTCTCGGAGCGGGCACGTGAGTGGCGAGGCCGTCGTCCGCGACGAGGCTCTGACCGGCGAGGGGCTGCTCGGCCTCGACGATGCGGCCGCGGCCTTTGAATCTGCCATGACGCGTGGACGGCTTCACCATGCCTGGCTGATCACCGGGCCTGAGGGGCTCGGCAAGGCCGCGCTGGCCCACCGGATCGCGCGCCGTTTGCTGGGAGCGCGGCCCGACCCGGATGGCGGCGTGATGGGCAGCCGGGCCGATGATCCCGCCACGCGGCTGGTGCTCGCGCAGGCGCATCCCGACTTCATCGTGCTGGACCGACACGATGCCGACGGCAAGCTGCGGCGCGGCATTTCCGTGGACGAGGCCCGTCGCCTACCGGCGTTCTTTGCCAAGGCTCCGGCGCTGGCCCCTTGGCGCGTGGCGATCATCGACGCGGTGGACGATCTGAACGCCAATGCCGCGAATGCCGTGCTGAAGACCCTCGAGGAGCCACCGCCCCGGGGCGTGCTGCTGCTGGTGTCGCATTCCCCCGGGCGCCTGTTGCCGACCATCCGCTCACGCTGTCGACGACTGGCTGTGCGCCCGTGGACCCCGGCCGATCTTGGCCAGTTCCTTCAGCAGCAACGGGGGCTTGCCCCGCCGGAGGCTGCTGCGGTGGCGGCCATGGCCGGCGGAAGTCCTGGGCGGGCGCTGCAGTTGACGGGTCACGAGGCCGGGGAGGCGGACCGCGCGGCGGCGGCGTTGCTGGGGTCTCTTCCCGGTGGCGACGAGGCCCAGCTGGTCCGGTTGGCCGAGGGGTTCCGGGGCGGGGAAGGGGCGGAGCGCTTCGCTCTTCTGCTGGAGCGGCTGAGCGACCGGATCTCCGGTGCCCTGCGCGGGGCCGATCCACCACCGCCCGCGGCAAGACGGCACTGGGCCGACGTCTGGTCGCGGCTCAAGTCGCTGCCGGACGAGGTGGAAGGGCTGAACCTGGATCGCGGTGACGCCTTCTGGTCGGTTCTGGCGGATCTGCGTTCCGCCGCCCGGATGTTTCCCTTGAGCCTTTCGCCGGCCGACGCGAACGGCGCGCCAGACAGGTGACACAATGCTGATCGACAGCCACGTCAATCTCCATGCCCCCCAGTTTGCCGAGGATCAGGCCGAGGTGATCGCCCGCGCGCGCTCTGCCGGGATCGCGCTGATGGTGACGATCTGTGATCGTGTGTCGAATTTCGAAACCGTCCATGCCCTGGCCATGGCCCATGACGATATCTGGTGCACCGTCGGAACTCACCCGCATGAAGCCAAGGAAAATCCAACTCTTGCGCCAGAAACCTTGGTGGAGTTGGCGGGGCTTCCGAAGGTGGTGGGCATCGGGGAGGCCGGCCTCGACTACCACTATGACCTGTCCCCCCGGGAGGTGCAGCGGGCGGTGCTCTCGGCGCAGATCCGGGCGGCGCAGCTGACGGGCCTGCCACTGGTCCTGCATACCCGGGAGGCGGACGACGATACCGCCCAGATGCTAGAGGAGGCCCACGCGCAAGGTCCATTCCGGATCCTTATGCACTGCTACACCAGCGGCCCCGACCTCGCCCGGCGCGCCGCAGCCTTGGCCTAGCGACGCTCTGCGTCATGGCTCCCGCCTG
>DAINBM010000316.1:0-3464 GCA_036732965.1 Caulobacteraceae bacterium
CGCGGCGGCTGCGGATAAGCCGAGTAGCCGGTGGTCAGACCACCGGTGGAGGTCACGCTGACACTGCCGGGGGCAATGGTCGAGACGCCCTTGGCGGCCGTGAGATTGGTGACGTTCAGGCTGAGCTTCGCCGACCTGGCGAAGGTCCACGGGGCCACCGGGATCTTGTAGCTGGCCTCCAGCCCGACGGTGTAGACGCGCTTGACCGAGAACTGGTTCAGATACTCGGCATAGCGACGACCCACATAGTCCCCGTTCACCTGCATCTCGAACGGACCATTGTCGTAGCTGATGATAGTCTTGTTCAGCCAGTCCGGCGTCAGCGGCACGGCCTTGCCCTCGGTCGGGATCAGCACATTGGTCAGGACCCCGTTCACCTTGGCGGCGGTGGAGTAGCTCGCGTCATAGGTCGCCTTGCTGAAGGACAGGGCGTCATAGACGTGGAAGTGCGGGCCGAAGTTCAGAGTGCCGGCCAGATCGAACCCGTTGGTGGTCACCCCGCCCACGTTCACGATCACCGCGGCGCCCGGATTGATGAAGTTGTAGGCGGCGATGTTCAGCAGCCGGTTGGAGAAGTTCACGTGATAGGCGCTGGCCTGGCCGTCGAAGCTGGTCAGCGGACCGAAGTCCAAGGTCCGGTGGCTGCGGACGCCCAGCTCATAGGTCCAGGACGTCTCCGGGTTCACGTTCGCCTTGAAGGCGTCGAAGGCGGCCTGGCTGCCGAGGCTCCAGGGGCTGACGCCATAGAAGCCGCTGCCTGCGCCATAGGGAATGAACTGGCGCATGTTCTGCTGGATGTTGCCGAACACCTGCTCGTGCTCGGTCGCATCCCAGACCAGACCCAGCTGGGGCAGGAATTCCTTGTTCGAGGTGATGGACCCCGTCGGATAGACCGTCGGCGGGTTGGCCGAAGGCAGGTTCTGCTGGTTGATCGGCACCGTGCTGGAGGCCGTCTGCAGGCTGGACTTGAAGCCGGCCTGGAGCAGCAGGGTCGGGGCGATCCGCCACTGGTCCTGCAGGTGCAGCTGCACCACGTCCGTCGACAGCTCGATATAGTACTGGATGAACGCCGCCGGTCCGCGGGGGATGCTGTACGGGTTCAGGTCGTTGTTGGCCGCCGAGAACGGATACCACACCCGGTGCTGGGCGGACTCGTTGTGCTCGTACCAGACCCCGGCCTCGATGTTGTGGTCGCCGAGCTTCCAGTTGAGGTTGGAGATGAGACCGTCCCGGTTGATCCGGTACTCGGTGGTGCGGACCTCGTAGCCGGTGCCGCCGAACACGTTCACCAGGTTCTGACCCGGATAGTAGGTGGCGAACAGGCCCGGCAGGCCCGCCTGGTTCACCGGACCCGCCACGATGCCGCGGCCGTAGTTGTAGTGATAATAGGCCGTGTTCGACCAGGTGATGTCGCTGTTGATGTTCCAGTCATACTTGGCATAGCCGAGCAGGTCGGTCCGCTGGGCCGCGCTGAAGTAGTTGCTGAAGTTGTTGCCCGCATAGGACGGCGGCGCGCCGGCCGTCAGATAGTTCAGGCCGCCCTGGTAGTTCGGATAGATGAACGGGCGGGTGTAGGGCAGGAAGGTCGAGGTATTGTACGGATAGGTGGTCGAACCCGGGGACTGGGCGTTACCGAAGGCGGTCGCATCCTCGTTCGGCTCCACCTTGTCCTGCCAGTCGGCATAGACGGTCAGCTTGCCATGGGCATCGTCGCGGACGTACTTGGCATTGACCTGATCGCCCTTCTGGTGACCGGCGAAGTCCCAGGCCTTGGCGTCCTGGTGCAGGTAGCTGATATAGCCGGCGCCGCCCAGCAGGCCCTCGCCCGTGTCCAGGCGCAGGAAGGTGCGGTTGGTGCGGTATTCGCCCACCGTCTCGCGGACATCGATCAGGCGCGTCTTGGCCGGGTCGCGGGAGAAGGTCTCGATCGCGCCGCCGAGGTTGGAGGTGGAGGCCACGCCCAGCCCACCGGCACCGGAGGACAGCTCCACCTTGCCGACGTTCTCGCTGGTGACTGCGCGGGAGACGCTGAGGCCGTTATAGTTGCCATACTGCTGGTCGCCGAGGGGCACGCCGTCCAGGGTGTAGCCCAGCTGCTGGGTGTTGAAGCCGTGCACGAACAGGCTCTCGTTCTGTTCGTTGTTGCCCCAGGGATCGGCCGTTTCCAGCAGCACGCCGGGCAGGGTCTGGATCGCCTTCAGCGGGTTGATGCCGGGCAGCAGCTTCTGGGTTTCCACCGCCTCCAGCGACACGGCGGAGCGGGTGACGCGGCCGATGGAGACCACCACCGCCTCGACGCTGTCGTCCGCCGCCGGCGCGGTGGCCACCGCGTCCGCGGCGAAGCCCGGCACCTGGCTGAAGGCGAGCATGGCGCTGGCCAGCAGCAGCGTCTTCTGTGTCGATCGGTTCATGGGGACCCCCGTCCGGTAAAGAGTTGCAATCCGAGACCCGGCCTCTGCCCGACGGCTGTGACAGGGCGGTGGCCGTTCTGTGAAGCTTTGATCCACGGCCTCTGACCGCGGCCGATGCGACACACATGGACCGGGAAAACTGGGGCGAGACGGTCCCGCCATTCTTGCCTATGCTGGCCGGGACGCGGCATCCCCCCGCCCTGCACGATGAGAGAGTTTCCTGCCATGACCCTTCCCGCCCACGGCCTGCAGCTGCGCTCGCAGGTGACCTCCGACGGCCGACTGGTGCTGTCCCTCGCCACGGTGCCCGTCACCCCGCCGGAGGCCGGCGAGGTGCTGGTGCAGGTGGAGGCCTCGCCGATCAATCCCTCGGACATCGGCCTGCTGATCGGTCCGGCTGATGTGTCCGCAGCCGTTCTGGGCGGCACGGCGGAGCAGCCGGTCCTGACCTGCCCGGTGCCCGCTCCCTTCATGCGGGCCATGGCGGCCCGGGTCGATCAGGACCTGCCCGTGGGCAACGAGGGCGCCGGAACGGTGATCGCCGCCGGTGCCGATGTCGCCCATCTGGTGGGCCGCAAGGTGGCCATGATCGGCGGGGCCATGTACGCCCAGTACCGCTGCGTGAAGGCCGTCGACGTGCTGGTACTGCCCGCCGACGCCACCGCCGCCGACGGGGCCTCGTGCTTCGTCAATCCCCTGACAGCGCTGGGCATGGTGGAGACCATGAAGCGCGAGGGGCACACAGCCCTCGTCCACACCGCCGCCGCCTCCAACCTCGGCCAGATGCTGAACCGCATCTGTCAGGCCGACGGGGTCGGGCTGGTGAACATCGTCCGCAGCGCCGAGCAGGTGAAGCTGCTGAAGGACATGGGTGCGAAGCACGTGATCGACTCCTCGGAGCCGGACTTCATGGGACCGCTCACCGAGGCCCTGGTCCAGACCGGCGCGACCCTGGCCTTCGACGCCATCGGCGGAGGCAAGCTGGCCGGGCAGATCCTGACCTGCATGGAGGCCGCCGCCCAGACAACCGCCAAGGAATACAGCCGCTACGGC
>DAINBM010000317.1:0-3459 GCA_036732965.1 Caulobacteraceae bacterium
GCTGGCACCCTGGCGCGCAGCGGAGGCCTTCGAGGCCCTGCGTCACCGGGCCATGGCCCTTCCCGCCGCCCCGGTCGCGCTGCTGGCCACGCTGGGCACGGCGAGGGACCATGCGGCCCGGGTCGGCTTCACCCAGAATGCCCTTGCGGCGGGCGGCCTGTCGGTCGAGGTCCGCCCGGTATCGGACATCGCCGCCGCCGGGCCGGCCATGGCAGTGCTGTGCGGCACCGACGAGGCCTATCAGACCGAGGGCGACGCCGCTGCCCGCGCCTTGAAGGCCGCGGGCATTCGCCACCTTCTGGTGGCGGGCCGCCCCGCCAATCAGGACACCCTCCGCGCGAACGGCGTGGACGGTTTCATCTATGCGGGGGCGGACCTGGTTCAGATCCTCTCCGACTGCCTGGAGGCTCTTGCATGACCACCCCCTTCACCACCAAGGACTGGCACGCCGTGCCCACCTTCACCGGCCGGGTCGCCACCGAGGACGACGTGACCGCGGGCAAGGCGGTCTACGCCCTCAGCGACACCTTCAACGGCCAGGCGGTGGAGGGCGAGTTTCCCCAACCGGTGATCTGGTACGACGAGGATGACGAATACGGGGCCCTGATCATCCAGGCGGAGACCCACGACACCGAGGACGGCGAAACCCTCGAGGTCCTGGGCCTGGTCCTGCCCAATGGCGAGACCATGGTGGCCTTTGCCGACGACGTGGACGAGGTCGATGCCACCGATCCCTTCTGGGTGGCGCTGGTCGAGGCCTTCGACGACGACGACGGAGACGACGCATGAGCGCGACCTTCCCCGATTTCGCCGCACTGGACTTCGACACCGCCCCCGCCGCCGCGCCGCCCGTGTCCCCCGCCGGGGCCGAGGGCTGGGACACGCCCGAGGGCCTGACGGTGAAGCCGGTCTATGACGCCCGTGATGTCGAGGGTCTTGCGCATCTGGGCGGCTATCCCGGACTGGCCCCCTTCGTCCGGGGCCCCTACCCCACCATGTACGCCACCAATCCGTGGACCATCCGCCAGTATGCCGGCTTCTCCACGGCGGAGGAGTCCAACGCCTTCTATCGCCGGAACCTGGCTGCGGGGCAGATGGGCCTGTCGGTCGCCTTCGATCTGGCCACCCACCGGGGTTATGACAGCGACCACCCCCGGGTGAAGGGCGACGTGGGCATGGCGGGCGTCGCCATCGACTCCATCCTCGACATGCGCACCCTGTTCTCGGGCATTCCGCTGGACCGGATGAGCGTGTCCATGACCATGAACGGGGCCGTGCTGCCGGTCCTGGCCCTCTACATCGTGACGGCCGAGGAACAGGGCGTTGCGCCGGAGAAGCTCTCCGGGACCATCCAGAACGACATCCTGAAGGAGTTCATGGTCCGCAACACCTACATCTACCCGCCGGCCCCCTCCATGCGGATCATCTCGGACATCTTCGCCTACACCTCGAAGAACATGCCGAAGTTCAACTCGATCTCGATCTCCGGCTACCACATGCAGGAAGCCGGTGCGACGGCGGACCTGGAGCTGGCCTACACCCTGGCCGACGGCATCGAATATGTCCGCGCGGGCGTGGCGGCGGGCATGGACGTGGACGCCTTCGCCCCCCGGCTCAGCTTCTTCTGGGCCATCGGCATGAACTACTTCATGGAGGTGGCCAAGATGCGCGCCGCCCGGTTGATCTGGGCCGGTCTGATGCGCCAGTTCAACCCGAAGGACGCCAAGTCCCTGTCCCTGCGCACCCACAGCCAGACCTCCGGCTGGAGCCTCGCCGCACAGGACGTGTTCAACAACGTGGCCCGCACCGCGGTGGAGGCCATGGCCGCCGCCGGGGGCCAGACCCAGAGCCTGCACACCAATTCCCTCGACGAGGCGCTGGCCCTGCCCACGGACTTCTCCGCCCGGATCGCCCGCAACACCCAGCTGTTCCTGCAGACCGAGACCGGCCTGACCCAGACCATCGACAGCTGGGGCGGCAGCTACTACGTGGAGCGGCTGACCGCCGATCTGGCCGACCGGGCACTCGCCCACATCGCCGAGATCGACACCCTCGGCGGCATGGCCAAGGCCATCGATGCCGGCGTGCCCAAGCTGCGGATCGAGGAAGCCGCCGCGCGCACCCAGGCCCGGATCGATGCGAACCGCCAGGCCGTGGTGGGCGTGAACCGCTATCGCCCGGAGACCCAGGAAACCATTCCGGTGCTGAAGGTGGACAACTCCTCCGTCCGCCAGCAGCAGCTGGAGAAGCTTGCGCGCCTGAAGGCCGAACGGGACCCGGCGGCGGTTGCGGCCGCCTTGACGGCGCTGACCGAGGGGGCCCGCGGGCAGGCGAACCTTCTGGAACTGGCCGTCTCCGCGGCCCGGGCCAAGGCCACGGTGGGCGAGATCAGCCTGGCCCTCGAAGCGGTGTTCGGCCGCCACCGGGCCGAGGTGAAGGCCATCGAAGGGGTCTATGGCCGCGAGGCCGGAGCCGACAGCAAGGTGGCCCAGGCCCGGGCCATGGTGGAGGCCTTCAAGCGCGCCGACGGCCGGGCCCCGCACATCTTCATCGCCAAGATGGGCCAGGACGGCCATGACCGCGGCCAGAAGGTGATCGCCTCGGCCTTCACCGACCTCGGCTTCCAGGTGGAGGTGGGCGAACTGTTCCAGACGCCGGAGGAAGCCGCCCGCGTGGCCGTGGACAAGGGCGTACACGTGGTCGGGGCCTCATCCCTGGCGGCGGGTCACCTGACCCTGACGCCGGAGCTGAAGTCCGAGCTGGACCGGGCCGGGGCCTCCAACGTCATGATCGTGGTCGGCGGCGTGATCCCGCCGGATGACGTGCAGCCTTTGCTGGATGCGGGGGCTGCGGCGGTCTACCCGCCCGGCACCGTGGTCGCCGAGGCGGCCATTGACGTCCTGTCCAAGCTGAACCTGCGTCTGGGCTACGCCCAGGAGACGGTGGCCTAGCGCCGTCCGGCTTCAGCCGAGAAAGATGATCCGCCGCTGCTCCGCGCCGGACCGGATGCTGGCCGTCAGGGTCGCATAGTCCGGCTGGCGGCGGGCCTCCGCCTGGCTCATCTCGGAATAGTAGGTCTCGTCGATGGCCTTGATCAGCATGTTGGCGCTGGTCCGGTGCGCCCGGAACCCCGCCGCGATCAGATTGGTCGGTGCCCCCAGCAGCACCGCCAGGGGACCGGCGACCGGAATGGTCAGCACATCCATCGAGCCGATCAGGGTGCGCAGTGCGATCAGGACCACGACCCCGATCAGGGTGGTCAGCGGCACCCGGGCGCGCGCGCCCTCGATCACCAGCAGCGCGCCCGCACTCACGCTGTAGATCTCCCCGGCAAACGGGATCATCTCGAGGAAGCCGTCGAGGCCGAACCGGACCGGACCCAGATGGATCACATCATCCGACAGGCTGCCGATCCGCTCGATCGACAGCCGGATATTGTGGATATCCGTCAGTGTCTTC
>DAINBM010000318.1:0-3454 GCA_036732965.1 Caulobacteraceae bacterium
GTCCGAAGGTTCCGGCCAGTGCCGGTCAAGGTGGTGCCGGACAGCAGGGGATAGTCCCCGGCCGCCGGGGCCTCCACCACGGCCTCGACCCGCATGGCCGGACCGATGTCGAGCTTGTCCAGGGTCAGGTCCTGAGCCGTGGCGCTGCCGTCCAGGGCGACGATGCGGAAGCGGAAGCCCTTGATCGACAGGTGGTAATAGTCGTTGGCGCTCTGATTGGAGATGCGCCACAGCTCGCGGCTTCCTGCGGCCATGGTGATCTCGGAATGGGCCGCGCCGTTGATCGATTGAACGACGCCGTGCAACCTTCGCACGTCAAGGTTGGTCTCGGTGGCGTCGGCCCCCTCGGCGGGCGGTGTGAGGGGGAAACTCTTCAGCACCAGAAGGCGCTGCTTGAGGCCCCGCACCTCCGGCACGCGGGACTCGAGCCCCTCGACGATGATCGGCCCGGTGAGCCCGCGGCTGACCAGTTCCTCTACATTGCCGTGGATATGGGTGTGGTACCAGTAGAGGCCGGGCGGCTGGGAGCGCGGCACGTCCATCACATAGTCGAAGGTCTGGCCGGGCGGGACGACGACGTGGACATTGTCCCCATGGCCCAGGGGCGAGCCGTGGGAGCCGTGGAAGTGGAGATTGATCTCCTGGTCGATCTGGTTGACCAGGTGGATCTTCAGACGCCCGCCGGGGCGGACCCGGAGCAGCGTGCCGCCGTATTCGCCATTGAAGACATAGGCATGCAGGGTCACCCCGTCGACGACCACGTCCTTGGCGGCTGCGACCAGGGTGACGGGCACGTCATCGCCCCGGGCGGAGACCTCGGGCAGGGCGCGGAAATCCCCGGTCGCCGGATGGGGCTCCGGCTCGGTCCCGGCGGCGAGGACCTGCGACCCCAGGCCCGTCAGGCCGAGGGCCAGGGCGGCAATCCGGGCCGCAGGGTGCCACGGCCGGGCGGACCCGGCCGGGCGCGCCCGGTCAGGCCGCATGGCGTCCGGCATCCTCATCCCCCTTCACCGAGAAGCGCTGCACCAGATCGGTCAGGATATCGGCTTCCTGGGTGAGGTTCAGGCAGGTGCTCGCGGCTTCCACGGCCACGGTGGCATTGCGCTGGCTCAGGGCATCCAGATGATTGATCGCCCGGTTCACCTCCTCCAGGCCCACCGCCTGCTCGGAGGTGGCCTCGGCGATCTCGCGGACCCGCTCGGCGATCTCGGCGACCCCGTCGACGATCACGTGCAGATCGGCTCCGGTGGCATCCACCAGGGTCACGCCCCGCTGCACGGCCTGGGCGGATTCGTCGATCAGACCCTTGATCTCCCGCGCGGCGTCGGCGGAGCGCTGGGCCAGGGCCCGGACCTCCTGGGCCACCACGGCGAAGCCGCGGCCGGCATCGCCCGCCCGCGCCGCCTCGACCCCGGCATTGAGGGCCAGCAGGTTGGTCTGGAAGGCGATCTCGTCAATGACGCTGATGATCCGCGTGATCTGGTGCGAGGACTGCTCGATGCTGCGGATGGCGGCGACCGTATCGGCCACCACCGTGCGGGAGGCCTCGGCCCGGGTCCGGGCCTCGGACACCATGTGGGCCGTCTGCCGGGAGATCTCGAGGGTCTTGCTCACCGTGGCGGTGATCTGGTCGTGCGCCGCGGCCGTCTGCTCCAGGGTGGCGGCCTGCTGCTCGGTGGACCGGGCCAGTTCGTCGGAGCCGGCGGCAATGGTGCTGGCGGAGTCCGCCAGGCGCAGGCTGCAGTCGCGGATATCGCCCATCACCGTGCTGAGGTCGAGGACGGCGGAGTTGAAGTCCGCCCGGAGCCGCTTGTACTCCTCGGGGAAGAACTCATCGATGGAGATGTCCAGCGACCCGTTGGCGAGGGCGCGGAGGCGACGGGCCAGGCCCTCCACCACCTGCTGCTGCTGCAGGGCCGTGTTCGCCACCAGTCGGGCCTGGTCGGCCCGCAGGGCTTCCTGTGCGTCGTAATTGCTCTTCTGTTCCGCCAGTTCCCGGGCAATGGTGGCCTCGGCATCGGCCTGCTGGCGGCGGACGATGGTCCGGATCAGGTCGCCGATCTCGTCCGTGCGCTGCGCCACCTTTGAGCCCAGGTCGATCCGCTCGCCCTCGCCGACCCAGCGGATCACGGTGGCCAGGGGGCGGGAGACCGCGATGTTCAACAGGACCGCCAGGCCGACCATGATCATCAGGGTCACCAGGGCGGTTGCGCCGAGGACCAAGCGGAAGCGGTTGATCGTGTCCTCGGCCGTGTTGCGCCGCTCGAAGGCGTCATCGGCATAGTGCTGGACGACGCGCTTGATGTCCTTGGCCACCACCGCAAGGCTCGGCCGCTCGCCGGGCACATTGGGGTCGATGAGGCTGGCCATGTCCTTGCGCGCCGCGCGGGCCAGGGTGCGCTCCTCGTCGTTGGAGGCGCGCTCGATCACCACGTCCAGATTGTTGAGCATGGCATTGACCGCGCCGACATCGTCGTCGGCGGTCAGGGGCAGGGCGGGGCTCGTGCCCTTCAGCGTGGCAAAGCTGGTCTGCACCTTGTGCGCATAGTGGACGCCGACAAAGGCCTTGTCATAGAGGTCCAGGGCATCGTGGCCGAGGGTGGCGTTCAGCCAGATGGCGACGCCGGCCAGGGCGCTGATGGATGTCAGCATGACAGCCGAGATGCCGATGATCTTCTGGCTGAGTTTCATTCGAAAGGCTCCTTGAGATCCCCAGGCGCGTCAGCTCCGGCGGGCGCAGGCCGCCGGATCGGGCTAGTTGGCGTTGACCGTCATCTTCATGCGGGGATGGATGCTGCAGACCACGCGATAGGTGCCCTTGGTGTCGAACTTGTAGCTGACCACCCCGCCCGGCTTCTGCAGACCCAGGTCGTCAGCATCGCCGCTGCCGGACTTGACCGTGATGTTGTGGGTCACCGAGTCGGCATTGTGGAACGACACCTTGTCGCCCACGTGGACGCTCAGGTCGCTGCTGGAAAAGGTCTGGTTGGACTGGCTGATCGACAGGTCCGCCGCCATGGCCGGCACGGCATAGGCAACGGCGGCGAGGGCGAGCAGGCGGTGCAGTTTCATGGGTGACATCCTCAGGTCTGTCTGATGGTGGAAGACGGTCAGCGCCGGACCTTCGAGCCGAAGGGGGCCAGGGCGAACCAGATGTTGGCGTAGAGGGTGTTGTTGTCGCCGGCGTGAGAGCGGCTGCCGTTGAATTCGGTGTAGCCGACATACTGCAGGCCCAGCCGGGCGTTCAGCCAGTAGAGGGGCGAGTTCGGCTTGCCCCAGGGCACATAGGCCAGCTCGAGCACATAGCCTTCGGTGTTGGTGCCTCCGGCATATTGCGCCGGGTCGGCGGTGCCGGATGTGCGGAAGAGCTGCACCGAGGGCGTCCAGGTGTCCGCATAGCTGTAGGACAGGTCGGCCCGGGTGGTGTTGAGGTGGTTCTTCTGGTTCGTCCCGG
>DAINBM010000319.1:0-3449 GCA_036732965.1 Caulobacteraceae bacterium
TCTGGACCGTGTCATCGATCTGGGGGTATTTGCGGGTCTTCATGACCCAGGCAAAAACCTCGTCCCGTGGCTCGATGATCCCGCGTTGAATGAGCCGCGAGAAAGCCAGGCTGTAGAGCTGCCCGGCCTCGGCATAGACATCCGCGGCCCCCCGCTCGAGTTCCACCTCGCCGCCGCGCTTTGCCAGCAACTGGAGCGCCAGATCGAGGTGCGGCTCCCCCGTCGGGGCCGCGCTCACGACGAACATCTTCTCGAGATCGTTGTCCACACGACCGAGAAGGGCGAGATCCATGAGGCAGGCACCCGCCACCGCGGCCCTGACCGAGAAATCATCATGGCGGCGAAGCAACTGGCCGTCGTCACTCAGGGTGAGAAGTATTATTTCTTCGCACAAAGTAACGGTCGTGCTCATTGAAATCACCCTTCCAGCGGCGCTTGTGAATTTACCAAGGACGCCGGTATAAAAACCTGTGCTCGCCTAACGAATTCGCAACTGACCGTCAAGCTGAAAGCCGCCGCCGACCCGGGGCAACCGGGCCGGCGGTAGGGTGAAGATCTCAGCCGCCGACCAGGCGCAGGAGCAGGAAGTACAGGGTCCCGGACAGAGCCATCGCTGCGGGCAAGGTCAGCACCCAGGCCACCGCGATCGAGCGGATCGTCGACCACTGAAGGCCGGAGCCGTTGGCCGCCATGGTGCCTGCCACCCCGCTGGACAGGATGTGTGTGGTCGACACCGGCAGGCCGTATGACTGGGCGAGGCCGATGGTCGCTGCGGCCACCAGCTCCGCCGACGCCCCCTGGGCATAGGTCAGGTGCGTCTTGCCGATCCGCTCGCCCACGGTCACCACGATGCGCTTCCAGCCCACCATGGTTCCCAGTCCCAGGGCGAGCGCCACGGCGACCTTCACCCAGGCCGGAATGAAGCGCGTCCCCTGCTCGAGCCCCTTGGAATAGGCGGCGAGGACCTTGGCCTCGTCGGCGGAGAACACCGCCTTGGCCTTGTCCTTGCCCAGCAGGCGCAGGGCCTCCGAGGACAGGAACATCTCCGTCCGCAGGTTCTTCGTGGCCGCCGCCGGAACATGGCTGATCGACCCGTACGTCGTCACCTCACCGGCAATGTCGTGGGACAGCACCGCCAGGGCACCGAGGGCCGCGGGATCGGTGACGGATCCGGTCCTCAGCGCCTGGCCCACCACGGCCTGTGCCCGGATGGGGTCCGGACGGGCGCTGGAGGGGCCATGGGTCGCCAGGACCCCGCCGGCCGCCTCGGCGGCGCGGACGAAGGCGGGCGCGTCCGCGGCCGGCATGGTGCGGTTCAGGGCATAGGCGGTCGGGGCCGCACCGATCAGGATCAGCATGATCAGACCCATGCCCTTCTGGCCGTCATTGCTTCCGTGGGCGAAGGACACGCTGGTGCAGGTGCCGATCAGCAGCAGACGAATGAGCAGGGGCGGCGGGGTCTGACCCTCCGGCGCCTGATAGAGCTTGGGATTGCGGACCACGCGCTTCAGGATCATCAGCAGCACGGCCGCGGCCGCGAAGCCGATCAGCGGGCTGATCAGCAGCGCCTTCAGCACTTCGAGCGCCTTGTCCCAGTCGACACCGCTGGCAAACCGCCCCGGCTTGGCCATCAGCTGATTGGCGAGACCCACCCCCATGATCGATCCGACCATGGCGTGGGACGACGAGTTGGGGATGCCGAGCGCCCAGGTGCCCAGGTTCCAGACGATGGCGGCGATCAGCAGCGCAAAGATCATGGCATAGCCGGCCCCGCTGCCGACATTCAGGATCAGTTCCGCGGGCAGCAGCTTGATGATGCCATAGGCCACCGCAGCGGTGGACAGCAGCACGCCGGCGAAGTTGAAGATGCCCGACCAGACCACCGCGACCACCGGGGGCATGGAATTGGTGTAGATGACGGTGGCGACCGCGTTGGCGGTGTCGTGGAAGCCGTTCACGAACTCGAAGCCGAGCGCGATGAGGAGGGCGAGACCCAGCAGCACGAAGACCCCCAGCGCCAGATGCTCGCCGCTGCGCGCGATGTCCGCCTGCAGGGCCTGGGCCACATAGATCAGACCACCGGCCAGGAGACCGAAGAAGAGAACCGCAGCCGCCGGGTGCAGCTTGCCGCCCAGGGACGTCGAACCCGTGTTCGCCTCCGGGGATTGGATAAGATCGGCCACGGTTGCTCCTGAGTGTTCACGCGCTTGTGCTGGCACTTACGCAGCGGCACCCTTGGCGTCAATCGGACCTGCGCCCATTTTCCGGGGCCGGGTCAGGATGCCCCCGCATCCGGGGGCGCTGCGGCATCGGTGCCGAACACGGCCCGGTATCGGTCGCGCTCCCCCCGGGGCCCGGAGGCCTTGGACGGATTGTCGGACAGCTTCACGGCACCCCGGCCGTTGACCCTTGTCAGCTTGGCCACCAGCGACAGGGCCCGCAGGTCGCTCCCGTCCGGCCCGCAGGCCCGGAAATCATTCGTGAGATTGGTTCCGATCCCGAACGCCAGGCGGGTCCGCCCGCGGAAATGCGCGTGTATCCGTGCGATATCCTCGCCGTTCGGGGCCGATCCCGGGACATGCACGTCCAGTCCGTCACTGAAGATGATGGACTTCTCGAGCGGGTCGATCCCCCGCCCCTTCCAGAAGGCGATGAACTCCTCGCCCCCCTCGAACGGGTCCTTGGAGTCGTGGCGGAACCCCGTCCACTGATTCAGCCAGAGGGGTGCCCCCTCCAGAAACTGGGTCGTTCCGTACGTATCCGGCAGGCACACGCGCAGGCGCCCGCCATAGAGGTCCTGCCACTGCGCACACGCCGTGTACTGTGCGCGTCTGAGATCCGCATCGCTCCCGGCCATGGCGGCGACCGCCATGCTGATCTCGTGCGCGACCGTTCCCCTCGCCGCGATCCCGTGCTGCATCGCGATCAGACAGTTCGACGTGCCGGCGAACCTTGACGCCAGAACGTCGCTGGCCAGCCGCACCACGTGGTCCTGCCACGGAAGACTGTGCCGGCGCCGCGTCCCGAAATCCATGATCGCCAGATCATCGATCGATTGCAGTCGCTCCAGCTTGGCCCGGAGCTTGCGATGGGCCCGGTCGTACATGGCCGCCAGCGCCGGTCGGGTCATCCGCCTCATGACCTGACGGTGGCGCAGCTCGCCGACGACGGTGAGAAACGGGATTTCCCACATGGACGCCTCCGCCCAGGGTGCCTCGGTCGTCAGGACAATCTGGCCGTCCGCCTCCGACAAGCGATAGTCGGGCAGCTGGAACGCCTCGAGAAACGCGATGTAGTCGTCCGCGAAGATCCGGCTCTGGCCGTAGACGTCGGTCCCGCGCAGCCAGTCGATCTCGCTTTTCCGAAACCGCAGACACCGGTAGGCATCCAGCTGCCGCGCCAGGGCCGCAAGATCGAGATCATCTACCCGTGCATCATGCTGAACGCGG
>DAINBM010000320.1:0-3415 GCA_036732965.1 Caulobacteraceae bacterium
TTCCACGACGGTCGCCGGATCCCGCCCATGGGTGGCGCTCAGCTCTGCCGACAATGCCGCGAGTTCCGCCTCGGCGGTCAGTTCTGTCAGCACCTCCCGCTCCAGAAGGGCGTTCAGAAGGGCGCTGCCGAGACTCTTTTCGAAAAGAGGCTGTGGCACCTGGAACAGGTCGATGATCTGGGCCAGGTCGGCATCCACCACCCAGCGCATCTGGTTCACCGCATGCAGGACCAGCACCCGGCCATCCCCCACCGGGGCCATGTGAATGAAACGGGACTTGCGCAAAGGCATTCAGGGCGTCTCCCACCAGACAGGCTCGAAGCGGGCGCGAGCCGCCGTCACGTTGGCGCAAACCGGCGGCCTGCGACCAATTCCCCGGCCACACGTCCGGCATTGGCGGCCCGCAGGCGCGCCCCCTCCCCGTCATAGAGAAAGGGCACGAAGGTGAAGCGCTCGCCCGCGGTGACGGGGGTCACCTCGTGCAGCAGACCGCAACCGAACACCGCCGCGCCGCCGGTCGGCGGTCGGAAGGTGCGACGGCTGAATTCGGGGAAGCGAAGATCGCCGCCCTCATGATCCTCCGCATTCAGATTAATGGAGACCGCGAATTTGCGGTGCGCGGTTCCCGCGGTCACATTGTCCCTGTGCGCGCTGAAGAACCCCTGATTTCCGGCCCGGTAGCGGCAGATCAGGAAGCGCTCGATCTCGGTGGGCCGCCAGCCGAAGGCCCGTGTGATGAGAGGCAGCAACCGACGTTCCAGTCTCTCCATCACCGCGTCGAGCAATGTCTCGTCCGCGATGCCCACATCTTCCCGGCGTTTGAGTTGCGCGGCGACATGGGTAACGGTGCGTCCGTCCACATCCATGGCAAATCCGGACTCCTCCGCCGTCTGACCGGCGAAATAGTCGAGGAGCGTGCGGCAGAACTCCGGTTCGAAGATGCGCGGTGCCAACAGGATCGGCGGGACGTCGGTGGCCAGCTCGTCCGCCTCCGCCTGCCGCGCGGCAACCAGCCGGTCGAGCACGTCGTCCACGGATTCGATCGGTCCGGAGGCGGCGATGCGGAACTGACGATCGATCAGAAAGATGGTCGGCCGAAGATGGGTCGCATCGATGACGCCGAGTGTGGTGCACACGGTGCGGTCCAGATCCCAGAAGAACCGGATCCCCGGCTCGCTGTTGCAGAGCCCGCGGTCCAGCCGGTCCGCCGGATCGATGGTCACGCCGAAGAACAGGGCGTCCCGGTCGTCGAACAGGGCGCGACGCTGGATGACCCGGTCGAGAGCCTCCGCGCAGGCCGGGTTCCCCAGGGACCCGAACACCATCAGCACCATCCAGCGGCCTGCGGCGACCTCGATGGAATAGTTCGGAACACCGTCGGTGGGCGCCGTGAAGAACGGGGCCGGTTCACCCCAGCCCGGAATCCACAGGGCCACCATCTTGCCCCTGCCCTTTCAGCGGTGAGTCTGGGCCCGTGGCAATGCGCCGGATCATCCGCCTCGAACAGACCTAGGGCGCGGTGCCCAGGGCATCTTCCTCGTCCTGGATCGGGCGGTCGTCATCCGGGGTCCTGGCCGTGATCAGGGGACGGAAGAACGGGGTGAAGAAGTTCTCGAACATGTCGATGAACTCGTAGACCACCGGCACCAGCACCAGCGACAGGGCGGTCGAGCTGATCAGCCCGCCGATCACGGCGATGGCCATCGGCTGGCGGAATTCCGAGCCCTGACCGAGGCCCATGGCCGTCGGCAGCATGCCTGCGGCCATGGCGACCGTGGTCATGATGATCGGCCTTGCCCGCTCCCGGCACGCGTTCATCAGCGCCTCCACCCGGGGGGTTCCGGCCCGCTCGTCCTCGATGGCGAACTCCACCAGCAGGATCGAGTTCTTCGCCGTGATGCCGAACAGCATCAGGATGCCGATGAACACCGGCATGGTGATGGCCTGATGGGTCACGATCAGGGCAAGGATCGCCCCGATCATGGACAGGGGCAGCGCCGCCATGATGGTGATCGGCTTGAAGAAGCTGCCGAACAGCAGGACCAGCACCGCATAGATCAACGCAATGCCGGCCACGATGGCCCCGAGGAAGGCCGGGATCAGTTCTGCCAGGGCCTCGGCCTGACCGAACTGGGTCGGCTTCACGCCGGGCACCTTGCCCGCGAGGATCTTCTTCATGATCGGCAGGCGATAGACCTCGGCCGTCGTGGTTCCGAGGAGGGAATTGTTGAGGTCGGCCTGAACCGACGCCCGCCGTTCCCGGTTGTAGCGGGAAATGGTCGCCGGACCGGACTCGAAGGACAGATCCGCCACGCTTTCAAGGGTGGTGGCACCGCCATCGGCCGTGGGCACACGCAGTTGCGCCAGCTTGGCCAGGTCGTGGCGCTGGGAGTCCGGAAGCCGGACCCGGATCGGCAGACGGCGCTTTCCTTCCGAGAACTTGGCCACCGCCGGATCGATGTCACCGATGGTGGCGACGCGCATTACCGCCCCCAGCACGTCGGCACTGACCCCCACCCGTGCCGCCTCATCGGGCTTGGGACGGATCACCAGTTCGGGACCCGGCGGTGGGGGAGACGGCCGCACGTCCGATACGCTGGACAGGGTGCGCATTTCCCGCTGCAGCTCCAGCTGGGCCTGGTCGAGCCGGGGCCCGTCCTCGCTGGAGAGCACGATGTCGATATCCGCCGACCCCCAGCCACCCAGGGTGGTCAGGCGAACGTCGGGCACCCGACGGATTTCCGGTCGGATCAGGGACTTGAACTGCTCGGTCGTGTGGGTTCGGTCATCCTTCAGCACCACGGTGATGGTGCCGGTGTTGGCCTCCCCCGGTCCGCCCCCGTTGAAGCCGTCCCCACCGCCGCCGGAGCCCACCTGGGCAAAGACCAGACCGACGTCCGGCTGCCGGCGCAGCACCGCAGTGGCGTTCTGGACCACGCGTTCCATGTCCGCATGGGTCGCACCGGGAGGTCCCTGGATGTTGAGGTAGAAGTAGCCCGGGTCGCCCACGGGCTGGAAGCCCACCGGCAGGGCCCCGCTGACCACCAGGCCCAGCGTGCTGACCACCAGCACGGCGGCAATGCCGGCGCTCGCCCACATGTGCGACAGGGCCCAGCGCAGCATGCGGCGATAGAAGGCGGGCATCTCGGGCGCGGGCTTGGGATGGGCGGTGGGCTTCAGGAAATAGGCCGCGAGCAGCGGCGTCAGGAACCGGGCCACCAGCAGGGAGAACAGCACGGCGACGGCAACCGTCAGGCCGAACTCCTTGAAGAACTGGCCCGAGATCCCCGGCATGAACGACACCGGCGTGAACACCACCACGATGGACATAGTGCAGGCCACCACGGCCAGACCGATGGCATCGGCCCCGATCAGGGCCGCACGATACGGCGTGGCCCCCCGCTCGATGCGCTTC
>DAINBM010000321.1:0-3379 GCA_036732965.1 Caulobacteraceae bacterium
TATCTCAGCGGGGTCTTGGCCGCTCACGTCCGTTAACCCCGATTCCTAGCCCTGGGTTACTCAGCCGGCGTCACCGCCGGCACCAGCGTCTCGGCGGCCACGGCCAGGTCGCAGGTCAATCGGGTGAGCAGCCGTTTCAGCCGGGCAAAGCCGGGGCCCGGCGTCAGTCGGCCCTCGTCCAGATAGAGCGGGCGGCTCAGCTCCACCTGAAGGGCGTGCAGCCCCGCCTCCGGCCGGCCATGGGTCTGGGTCGTGTAACCCCCGGCATAGGGGTGGTTGCGGGCCACCTGCAGCCCGGCGGCGGTGAACTGCTGTTCCACCCAGGCCGTGAGGGCGGGCGCACAGGCGGCCCCGTGCCGGTCCCCCAGCACCACATCCGGCGGGCGCCGCCCGGGGGGCGTTGCCCCCTCCAGCAGCCCCGGTGCCGTCGCCGGACCGGGCATGGAGTGCCAGTCGATCAGGATGGCGGCCCCGGTTGCCCGCCGGGCCGCCTCGAGGGCCTCGGCCAGGGCCCGGTGATAGGGACGGTGCACCGTCGCCAGCCGCGCCCGGGCCTCGTCCAGACCGAGCTTGCGGCCGTAGATCTCGCGCCCGCCGGCCACGAAGCGGGGAAGCACGCCAAGACCCGCCGTCACCCGGGAGGTGCGCAGGCGGGCCTCCGGCGGGACAGGCTCGGAGAACATGGCCGGGTCGAGCTCCAGCGGATCCCGGTTCAGGTCCAGATAGGCCCGGCCGTATTCGCCGCACACCAGGGCCGCCCCCCGGGCGGGGGTGTCGACCAGCAGCTGGTCGACCAGGGCATCCTCCAGACGGCGCAGCGTGGCGGTCTCCAGCCGGGCGCAGAGGTCGGGCGGATAATGTCGGCCCGCATGCGGACAGGCATAGACCAGGCGTCCGCCGCCGCCGGTCGGAGGGTGGAACCGAAAGGGAGGCGGCGTCGGGCAGGCATCCATCGCCTCACTATGAGCGTCGGCTCGGAGATGGGTCAACGGCCCCCGCATCGCCGGGTTCGGCACGGGGTCACCAAAACTTTATCTGCGATTTACGGATCGCCGCTAGGATGACGGCGAGGTGGCAATTCCGGGGTCACCGTCACGTCAGGACCGATTGTATCCCATGAGCCGCATCCTCCTTGCCGAAGACGACGACAGCCTCCGCGCCTTCCTGACCCGGGCCCTGGAGCGTGCCGGATACGAGGTGCGCGCCTGCGCCGACGGCGACCAGGCCCTGGCGGCCCTGCATGACGGCCCCTATGACCTGCTCCTGACCGACATCGTCATGCCCGGTGCCGACGGCATCGAGGTGGCCCGGGAGGCGGCGGCCCGCACGCCGGGCCTGCCGATCATGTTCATCACCGGCTTCGCCGCCGTGGCGCTGGCCAATGGCGACCGCACGCCGGAAGGGGCCAAGGTGCTGGCCAAGCCCGTGCACCTGCGGGAGATCGTGTCCGAGGTGGAGAAGATGGTCGCCGCCTGACGCGTCACGCGTCCGGCGGGCCCCGGGCGGCCCTCAGCCCCCCGCGGCCGCGGCCTCGCGCACGGCGGCGGAGATGTCCTGGATCACCTGGCGGACCAGGGCGTCGTCATCCCCCTCGGCCATCACCCGGATCAGGGGCTCGGTGCCCGAGGGCCGCACCAGCAGGCGGCCGGAGCCGTTCAGCCGGGCCTCGGCGTCGGCAATGGCCGCCTGGACCCGGGCGTTCTTCAGGGGCTCCCCGCCGGAGAAGCGCACATTCTCCATGCGCTGCGGCACGGGCTCGTACTGTCGGGCGAGCTTCGACAGGGGCTCCCCGGACCGGACCATCACCGCCAGCACCTGCAGGGCCGCGATCAGCCCGTCCCCGGTGGTGGAGAAGTCCGACAGCACCACATGCCCCGACGGCTCGCCGCCGAGGTTGAAACCCCCATGGCGCATGCGCTCCACCACATAGCGGTCCCCCACCTGGGTGCGCTCGAGCGTCAGGCCCAGCCCCTCCAAGAAGCGCTGGAAACCGAGATTGGACATCACCGTGCCGACCACGCCCCCGCCCTTCAGCCGGTCGGTGCCCACCCAGGCCTTGGCGATCAGGCCCATGATCTGGTCCCCGTCCACCGGATGGCCGGTCTCGTCGCAGATGGCCAGGCGGTCGGCGTCCCCGTCCAGCGCGATGCCGATGTCGGCGCGATACTCCTTCACCGCCCGGACCATGGCCTCGGGATGGGTGGAGCCGCAGGCCTCGTTGATGTTGAAGCCGTTGGGAGACACCCCCAGCGGGATCACCTCCGCCCCCAGCTCGTAGAGGGCCAGGGGGGCCACCTTGTAGGCGGCGCCATGGGCACAGTCGATGACGATCCGCAGGCCGTTCAGGGTGAGCTTGCGGGGAAAGGCGGCCTTGGCGATCTCCACATAGCGGGCCTGGGCGTCGTCGATGCGGGTCACCCGGCCGAGGTCCCCGGGCGCGGCCAGCCCGTCCTGCAGGCCGTCGTCCATCAGGGCCTCGATCTCCGCCTCGCGCACGTCGGACAGCTTGTAGCCGTCCGGGCCGAACAGCTTGATGCCGTTGTCGGCGGAGGAGTTGTGCGAGGCCGAGACCATCACGCCCAGGTCGGCCCGCATGGACCGGGTCATCATCGCCACCGCCGGCGTCGGCAGGGGCCCGAACAGGCGCACATCCATGCCCACGCTGGTGAAGCCCGCCACCAGCGCCGGCTCGATCATGTAGCCGGACAGGCGCGTGTCCTTGCCGATCACCACCAGATGACGGCGGTCGGGGTCCCGGCGGAACAGCTTGCCCGCGGCCAGCCCCACCCGCAGGGCCACCTCGGCGGTCATGGGATGGGTATTGGCCCGCCCGCGGATGCCGTCGGTTCCGAAATAGCGCCGCTGGGGCCTCGTCTTGGTCATGGTCTCGTCCGTTCCTGACCCCGGTTGTCCCCCGGCGGGCCTTTCCGTCCCCCTAACACACTCGCTCCGGTCATGCCTATGCGACCGCATGGGTGCGACGAAGAACGGAACATAACCGTGCCGGACGGCTTGCGCGACGGAGCGCAAGGCCTTATACGACCCGCTTCTCGGAGCCGGACGCGTAGCTCAGCGGGAGAGCACCTCGTTGACATCGAGGGGGTCACAGGTTCAATCCCTGTCGCGTCCACCACCCAGTCCTTCCGGAAAATCAGTGGGCTAAAGGTCGGGCGAAGAACGCCGACAATTCCTCGGCTTGTGCGGTCCGGAGACGCGACCGGCGCTCTCCAGGTCGGCGGAACAGGCCCAATTCTCCCGATATTGCAGCCCCATTCTCCAGCCCCCTTTCAGAAGTGGGCCTTTCAATCTGGCCGTCTCGCCGGGGATCAAATTCCCTGCGAGCAGGGAAATCTGCAGTGAATTGCAGTCCGACGAGCGA
>DAINBM010000322.1:0-3364 GCA_036732965.1 Caulobacteraceae bacterium
CGAGATCTATCCGGCGGAGGAGGCCCATCGCCTCGGCCTGGTGACCGAGGTGGTGGGGGATGAGGCGCTGGACGACCACGCCCTGACCTTCTGTGAGGCCCTGACCACCAAGGCCCCCTTGGCGGTGCGGCTGACCAAGATGATGATGGCCCGGGCCCTGGAGGTCAGCCTCGATGCCAGCCACGAGGCCGCCCAGGTGGCGGTGATGGTGACCAATCCCAGCCAGGATGTGCGGGAGGGCGTCCGCGCCTTCCAGGAAAAGCGCGCACCGATCTTCAAGGGAAACTGACGCCATGACACCTGCCGCTTCTCGCCTCCGCCTGACGCTCATCCTTGCCGGCCTCGCCCTGTGCGCCGCGGCCGGACCCGCCGGTGCCCAGACACCGCCCCCGCCCGAGCCGCGCCCAGAGCTGGCCCTGCGCGTGGGCGAGTACGGCGGGCTGACCCCGGATGCGCCGAGCTACACGGCCTATGAGCGGGATGGAGCGCTGCACCTTCGCCGCAACGACGGCCCGGCCCCGGGGGAGGTGCCCCTCCCCGCGGCCACGGACCCGTTCGTTCTGGAGTCCGGCCGGGTGTCGGCGCTGCAGGTGGCGGGACAGCGCATTCCACGGACCGATCTCGGGGCCGTCCGGGTGGCGCAGATCCGCGCCGGGGTGCACACGCCGGTCTCCGGGGCGGAGGCCGATCTGCACCCGCCCAAGGAACCGTCCCCCCGTCAGCCCGCGGACCTGGTGGACCTGCGGACCCTGGATGCCGGCCTGAGGTTCGACATCCGCTATGCGGGCACCGACAACTTCATGGGTTTTCCCCTTTACGAGCATGCCGGGGCCTTCCTGCAGCGCCCGGCGGCCGAGGCCCTCGTCCGCGCCAATGCCGCGCTTCGGCCCTACGGCTTCGGCCTGATGATCCATGACGGCTATCGGCCCTGGCGGGTGACCAAGCTGTTCTGGGACGCCACCCCGCCGGATGCGCACATCTTCGTCGCCAATCCGGCCAAGGGCTCGCGGCACAATCGCGGCTGCGCCGTGGACCTCACCCTCTATGACCTCAAGACCGGGCAGGCGGTGGAGATGACCAGCCGCTATGACGAGATGTCGCCCCGGGCCTTTGCCGACTATCCCGGCGGGACGAGCCTGCAGCGCTGGCGCCGCGACCTGCTGCGCCGGGTGATGGAGGCGCAGGGGTTCGACGTCTATCCGCAGGAATGGTGGCATTTCGACTACCGCGCCTGGGCGGACTATGCGATCGGCACGGCCTCGTTTACGGAACTGGAACAGGCGGCCCGAGCGCCCTCGCCGTCTCACTGACACCCCTGCGGATTCCCTGATGACCTCCACCGACATGCCCCTGTCCGATTCCGCCGTGTCCGGACCCGACCTCAACGACACCCTGGGCTTCGTCCGTCGGGTGGAGATGCGCGACGACGGACACGCCACTCTGGAATACCGGGCGGGTCTGCACATGTGCCATTCCGGCGGCGTGGTGCAGGGCGGGTTCATCACCGGCTGGATCGATGCGGCCATGGCCCATGCCGTGATGGCGATGACCGGTTTCGAGATGACGCCCATGTCGCTGGAGCTGAAGGTCAGCTTCTTTGCCCCCGCCCGCCCCGGTCCGGTATTCGCCGAGGCCTGGGTGGAGCAGAAGGGCAAGTCCACCTGTTTCGTCGAGGGACGCCTGAAGGACGGCAGCGGGACGGTCCTGGCCAAGGCCTCGTCCACCATCCGGCTGATCCCCCGGCACAAGGTGGAGCAGAGCTCGCGGGACGCCGTGGGCGGCTGATCCCGCCCTGTCGCGAAATTGGCGCACAGCCGGGACAACGGGCGGAGCGTAGCGGGGGCCCGCCAGCATCGGCTTGACCCGGACCAGGGCACCCCGTACGAGGGAATTTCCCGAGCCCACGGCTCGCCTCGGACAGGCTGGATGCGCATGGTCCCGACCTCGGCAGATCGAAAGTTGCTGATCGGTCGGGTCGTCACGGACGTCCTGCCGATCCCGGCCCGCGAGGGGGCCGCCGACCGGACCTGAGGTCCCGTCCGGCACCCACCCCCTCCCGGGCGCTGCGCTCAGGAGGGAGGTGTTTCCCCAGATCAGCGCATCGCCCGGATCCTCCCACGGATTTCCCGAGGCTTGCCCATGCTGTCCCCCGACGTCACCCGCCCCGAAGAGACCCCAGCGCCCCCGAGGTGGGACCAGGGACCGGTGACCGCATCCCTGACCGGGGAGCTGGCATCCCTCATGCGGCTCGCCGCGCCGCTGATCCTGACCCAGCTGGCGCAGATGGCCATCATGACCACCGACGTGGTGATGCTCGGGCGCCTGTCCACCCATGCCCTTGCCGCCGCCGCGCTGGGCAACACCGTGTTCTACTTCTGCTGGCTACTTGCCACGGGACCGGCGCAGGCGGTGTCGCCCATCATCGCCAACCTGATCGGGGCCCATGGTGACGAGGCCGTGCGGCTGCGGGCCGGCGTCCGCAGCACGGTCCGCATGGGCCTGTGGGCCGCGGCGCTGACCACGATCCCCCTCGGGGGGCTCTTGATGTTCGCCAGGCCGATCCTGATCGCCCTGGGACAGGAGCCGTCCCTGGCCGAGGACGCCGGCCGGTTCGCCACCATGCTGGCCATCGGGCTGCCCTTCTCCATCGGCTTCCAGGTGCTGCGGAACTTTGCCACGGCGCTGGGGCGGACCCGGGAGGGACTGTGGGTGATGATCGCGGCCATCGGCTGGAATGCCGTGGCGGACTATGCCCTGATCTTCGGCAAGCTTGGCGCGCCGCGGCTCGGGATCATCGGCGGGGGGCTCGCCACCTCCAGCTCATCGGTGTTCGCGTTCCTGGCCCTCATGACCCTCGTGCTGACCTCGCCGGAGCTGAAGCGGTTCCGGATCCTGCGCCGGGCGCACCATGGGCGGCGCAAGCCCCTGGGCGAGCTGATCCGGCTGGGCGGCCCGATCGGCGTGACGATGCTGCTCGAGGCCATGCTGTTCAACTGCACCACCCTGCTGGTGGGGACCTTCGGTGCAGGGCCCCTGGCGGCGCACCAGATCGCCCTGAACGTGGCCAGCTTCACCTTCATGGTGCCCCTGGGCGTGGCCATGGCGACGACCGTCCGGGTCGGCCAGTTCGCCGGGGCGGGAGACATGGCCGGCGCCCGGCGGGCCGGCTATGTGGCCATGGGGGCGGGCACGGCGCTCGCCAGCCTGTCGGCCGCGCTGATGCTGTTTGCCGGACGCCCCATCGCACAGCTCTATGTCTCCGGCCGGGCACCCGCGGATCTTCTGGTGATCCGGCTGACCACCCAGTTCCTGGTGATCGCCGCCGCCTTCCAGCTGGCGGACGCCCTGCAGGTGGTGGGCAACC
>DAINBM010000323.1:0-3358 GCA_036732965.1 Caulobacteraceae bacterium
GATAGTCGTGGGGGCGATCCGTTGGATGGTGCCTGTCCATGGCGTCTCGCAACACGGTCAGCCGGGAGAACCGGGCCAGACCCGTGGCATTGAGCAGCATCGGCAGGGCGCGCAGTTCCCGCAGCCATGGCTGGGCCCCGGATTTTTCCGAAGGGATCCAGACCGCCGCGCCGCCGCCGGTGGCCGGACGCTCGATCTCGCCGTCCGCAAGGGCGCTGTCCCGCATCAGCACACGGAAGAACCGCTGGCGGGCGGCGTCCCGCTGCCCGTCGTCGCGCATGAACCAGTCCAGGATCGGGTCCGTGACGAAGGCCGCACTGAGATCGTCGGCCGCCGCCGTGACGGTGGTCAGGTCGGTCTGCACGGGATTTTCCGCCGCAAGCCGGATCGCGGCAAGGTCCAGGGCCATGGGTGTCCTCCGTCTCCGCCATGCGGGTCGCGGAGCGAGGAGACTACAGTTTCTCGGAAATGGCGATGGCCAGATGGCAGATGCCGCGGATCGCCGTGCTGAGCGCTGGGTAGGCCGGTGCCTCATGCGCCCCGCCGTCTATGGCGTCCTGCCGGTGGGCCAGCTCATCGTCCCGGAAGCCCGACAGCTCGGCCGCCAGGGCCGGGTGGGTGTCGTGCAGCTCGGCGATCTGGCCCGCATAGTGCCCTTCGATGACGGTCTCTACCGCCTCGGTACAGGCATGGGCGGCCGTCTCGCCCAGCAGGGCCGTGCCCGCACCCAGGGCAAAGCCGGCCAGCCGCCACAGGGGCGTGAACAGGGTGGGGCGCACCCCGTGTTCGGGCAGGAGCCGGTCGAAGGCGGCCAGATGCACCGCCTCCTGCGCCTCCATGTGCGCCAGTTGGGCGGGCAGGGCACCGCCGCGGGCATCAAGCACTGCGCGCTGCCCGCGATAGATGTAGACCGCCCCCAGCTCGCCGGCATGATCGACCCGCAGGATTTCGGCGAGACGGCGGGCCGCCGCGCCGGGACCGGGCAGGGGTGGACGTGAAGGAGATGTGGGCGAGGTGGCGGCCGGGTCGCTCATGCTGCGGTCTCCTCGCCCAGGCCAGCCAATCCCGACCAGACGCTCAGCACGGTCAGCTTCAGGGCGAACAGGGCGTTCCACCCGGCCATGGACAGTCCCAGAAAGCGGAAGGCGGGCGCGTCGCACCGCACAACCTCGAACCGCTGGCCACGGGCAAAGGCCTGAAGGTCAGCGAGGGTGACATGCACGTGCGGTCCGCCGGTGCAGGCGGCGGGGCCCGGCCAGATCTTCCATTCGACCCCGGCATGGTACGCCGCCACACCCAGTTCCGTCAGGAAGATCAGCGCCAGAAGGGCGCAGCCGAGCCGGGCCACCGGCCACGACGGCACCAGCCGTGCCGCCACCAGGATGGCCGCGCCTGCAGTGACGGCGGCCCAGTAGACGTCGCGCTGCTTGAGGCACAGCTCGCACGGGGGCATGTGGCCGAAGGTCTCGACCGCATGGGCGACCCCCAGCAGGAAGAGCGCGGCCGCCAGCGCGGTCCAGACCCAGCGCACGGGGTGGATGAGCCAGAAGGGGTGGGTCAGGAAGAACACGCGCAGACACCCGTCTCGTCAGGGGCCGCGCAAGCCGCGGGCCGCCCCCCAATCTAGTGCAGCAAGGCCTTCAGCGCCAGAAGCGCCAGCACCAGCGCCACGGAGGCGGCGGACACCACCAGGGCCAGACGCTTCTCCACGAAGTCCCTCACCGGCTCGCCATAGATCCTGAGCAGGGTGGCCACGCCGAAGAACCGGGCACTGCGCAGGATGGCGGCCGCGATGATGAAGGTGGGGAAATCGAATCGCGCAAGGCCGGAGGCAATGGCCAGCAGCTTGAACGGGATCGGCAGGGCCAGCATCACGAGGCCGATCTGGCTGTAGATCTCGTGGAACTTCTCCAGACCGTTGGGCGTGCCCGTGAGCTTCAGAATCCACTGGCCGAAGCCCTGCAGGAAGTAGCCGACGCAATAGCCCACCGTCCCGCCGAGCACCGAGCACACGGCCGTGACCGCGGCATAGAGCCAGGCCCGGTCCCGCCGCGCCAGCACCATGGGCATCAGCATGAGATCGGGGGGAATCGGAAAGAAGATGCCCTCGACGAAGGCGTGCAGGGCCAGCCAGCGAACGGCCTGGGGGCTTTCGGCCAGCACCATCACGCGGTCATAGGTCTTGCGCAGCACGAACGTCCAGCCTCCCGGGGCCGTTTCGGAGGCGGCCACGACTATCAGGCTTTTGTCGCGGGCACGAGAGGCAACACACGAGGCTGTGAACTCGCTCGCGGGGCGCGGCCACGGACTTCCCAGCGACGACCCGGGGTGTATGGTCCATGTCATGAAACTTGCATCTCTCAAGGGCGGCCGGGATGGCCGCCTCGTCGTGGTGTCGCAGGATCTGGCGTGGTGTGCGCCGGCGGACACCGTCGCGCCGTCCCTGCAGGCCGCGCTGGATGACTGGGAGCGGGCGGAGCCCATGCTTCGTGCCCTCAGCCACAGTCTCGAGAGCGGGGCCCTGCCGCGGGACCGGTTCCATGAGCATGATGCCGCCTCGCCCCTGCCGCGGGCCTATCAGTGGGCGGACGGTTCGGCCTATGTGAACCATGTGGCGCTGGTCCGCGGTGCCCGGGGGGCGGACGTGCCGGACAGCTTCTGGACCGACCCTCTCATGTACCAGGGCGGATCGGACGGCTTCCTCGGCCCGCGGGATCCGATTCCCCTGACCGACCCCGCCTTCGGCTGCGACATGGAGGCCGAGGTGGCGGTGATCACCGGCGACGTGCCTCTGGGGGCGGACCGGGATCAATGCGCGGCCGCCATCCGCCTCGTGCTGCTCGCCAATGACGTGTCCCTGCGCAATCTGATCCCGGGGGAACTGGCCAAGGGCTTCGGCTTCTTCCAGTCCAAGCCCGCCTCGGCCTTCTCGCCCGTGGCGGTGACGCCCGATGCGCTGGGGACCCGCTGGCGGGACGGGCGCCTGCACGGACCGGTCGAGGTGTCCCTGAACGGAAAGCTGTTCGGCATGCCCGACGCCGGCATCGACATGACCTTTGATTTCCCGACCCTGATCCAGCATGCGGCCCGGACCCGGTCCCTGGGTGCCGGGACCCTGATCGGCTCCGGTACGGTGTCGAATCGCGGCCCGGACGGCGGGCCCGGACAGCCGGTGGCGGACGGAGGCGTGGGCTATGCCTGCATCGCCGAGCAGCGCACCGTCGAGACCCTGGCGCACGGGGCTCCCCGCACGCCATTCCTCCAGCCCGGGGACGTGGTGCGGATCGAAATGCCGGACGGCCGGGGACGGTCGCTGTTCGGTGCCATTGAACAGACGGTCGGCGGCTGAGACGGGCGC
>DAINBM010000324.1:0-3355 GCA_036732965.1 Caulobacteraceae bacterium
TGGTCGATGTCATCCAATATCACAGAGTGCCCCTAGGAGGTCAGGAAACGGGGCTTCCAGCTCATTAATCCCATTGAAGATGCATTTTATAGCCTCAGAGGGAATCATCGCTCTAATCGACTATAATAAGGCAATTCAGAATCCAGATTTAATTCACCCTTTATTAAGGATACCAATGCTCTAGGGACTCAGAAATAGTTGTGACCATGCTTTCTGGAGTAGCTTAGCTTAACCTAGACCCGCTTTAGCTTTGCCAGACGAATGCCCTCCAGCTGACGCTCCCGAATCTGATTGCGCTCCATCTCGGCCACCGTGCTCGCGCTCGGTCTGATCGTGGGCCTGAAGGGTCTCCTCGGCATTCCGAAGGGGAACTGGATGGTGCTGGTGCTGGGCTTCCTCGGTGTGTTCTACACCATGTTCGGCTGGTGGTCGGACGTGATCAAGGAAGCTCGGGGCGGGGATCACACCCCGGTGGTGTCCATCGGCCTGCGCTATGGCATGATCCTGTTCATCGCCTCCGAGGTGATGTTCTTCGTGGCGTGGTTCTGGATCTTCTTCGAGATGGCACTCTTCCACGGGGCCCGCACCCATTCGGCCATCGACGAGGTCCGCACCGCCTGGGCCAGCTGGCCGCCCAAGGGTGTCGAGACCCTCGACCCCTGGCACTTCCCGCTGATCAACACGGTGATCCTGCTGACCTCCGGCACCTCGGTCACCTGGGCACACCACGCGCTGCAGCACGGCGACCGCAAGTCCGCCCAGTGGGGTCTGGTGGTCACCGTGCTCCTCGGCGCACTGTTCACCTCGGTCCAGGCCTACGAGTATCGCGAGATCCTGTCGGAGAAGCTGTTCTTCAGCCCCGAGTCCGCCAATGCCGGCCTCTATGGCTCGAGCTTCTTCCTGGCCACAGGGTTCCACGGTTTCCACGTCCTGATCGGCACCATCTTCCTGCTGACCTGCCTGATCCGGCTGTGGACCGGCGGCTTCACCCCGAAGAAGCACTTCGGCTTCGAGGCCGCGGCCTGGTACTGGCACTTCGTGGACGTGGTGTGGCTGTTCCTGTTCGCCTTCATCTACGTCGCGTTCCGCGGCACCCCGGCGGGCTGATCCCGGCGTGGCCGGCGTCAACCCCTTTCTAGCGGGTCTGAACTGCCGGTGTCCGAACTGCGGTCGGGGCCCGTTGTTCTCCGGATATCTCCGGGTGCGCGGGTCCTGCGCCGAGTGCGGCTTCGATCTCGCAGGGGCGGACTCCGGCGATGGCCCGGCGGTGTTCGTCGTTCTGATCTGCGGGGCGATCTCCTGCTTCGGCCTGTTGTTCACCGAGGTCAGCCTGCACCTTCCGGTCTGGCTCGAGCTGGCCATCTGGATCCCCGCCGCCGTCCTGCTGTGTCTGGCAGCGCTACGGCCGTTCAAGGGGGTGCTGGTGGCCATGCAGTTCCATAACAAGGCATCGGAGGCGGGGGCGTCCAGCATCGAGACCCGGGAGCCGCCCCGTGTCGACTGAGCCCCTCTCCGTGCCGGTCGGACTCAAGCCCCGCTGGTGGCTGCATGCGTCCTTCGGGATCGTCCTGGCCATGCTGTGCGGGCTGGGCGACTGGCAGCTGCAGCGTCTGGCCTGGAAGACGCAGCTGCTCGAACGGATCCATCAGGCCCAGGTGGCACCGCCGGAGCCCCTGACCGCGGTCCTGAACCGGCTCAGCGATCATGTGGATGTGGACTATGTCCGGGTGCAGTTCGACTGCCCGGGCCTGGAGCAGGGGCCGACCCTGAAGTCCTATGCCGTGCGCGAAGATGGTCCCGGCCGCCGCCTGATCACCGCCTGCCCCATCGCGGGCGGCGGCTATCGCTCCCTGCTCGTGGACCGGGGATTCCTTGCGGGCGACGGGTCCAGGCTGACCCCGGCCGCGCTCACGACGCCGGTGGTCGGGGTCCTGCGTCATCCAGACCCGCGCAGCCTGTTCACACCGCCGCATCTGCACCGGGGCGATGTCTGGTACTACCGGGATGTGCGCGAGATGGCGGCCGAGCTGGGCGCTGCGGACCCGGCGCCGGTGATGCTGATGCTGGAGCGCCCGGCCCCCGTCGGCGGCAATCCCGCGCCGTCGCCGGTGCCCATAGCGGTATCGAATAATCACATGGGCTATGCCGTCACATGGTTCGGGCTCGCCGCGGCGCTGGTGGGGGTCTATATCGCCTTCCTCAGGCGCGCCCGCGGTCGCTGATCCCGCCGGGTGAGCGCTCCCCTCCGACCCCTCACCTGAGAGGACACGTGCGCTACATTTCCACCCGCGGCGGCGCCGCGCCCGTCACCTTCGAGGATGTCCTGCTGGCCGGACTGGCACCGGACGGGGGGCTCTATGTGCCCGAGCAGTGGCCCCGGTTCACGGCGGACGAGATCGCGGACTTCGCGACCCTGCCCTATGCGGCGGTGGCCGCCCGGGTGCTGAAGGCGTTCGCCGGTGACACCCTGTCCGCCGAGACCTGCGAGATCCTGTGCCGCGAGGCCTATGCCACCTTCGACCACCCGGCGGCGACCCCGCTGGTGGAACTGGATGCGAACCGGTGGATGCTGGAACTGTTCCGGGGACCGACGCTGGCCTTCAAGGACGTGGCGATGCAGTTGCTCGCCCGGCTCTATGACCGGATCCTGTCCGAACGCGGCGAGACCCTCACCATCGTGGCCGCCACGTCCGGGGATACCGGCGGTGCCGCTGTGGAGGCGTTCCGCGGCTCGCGTCACGTGCGGCTGGTGATCCTGTTCCCCGACGGGCGGATCAGCGATGTCCAGCGGCGGTTCATGACGACGCCCACCGATGACAATATCGCCTGTCTGTCGGTGGCCGGGGACTTCGATGACTGCCAGGCCATCGTCAAGGGCCTGTTCCGGGACGACGCGTTCCGGGAGGCGGTGCGGCTCTCCGGCGTCAACTCCATCAACTGGGCGCGGATCGCGGCGCAGAGCGTCTACTACTTCACCTCCGCCGTGGCCCTCGGGGCCCCCCACCGGCCGGTCCGCTTCGTCGTGCCCACCGGCAATTTCGGCGATGCCTTTGCCGGTCACGTGGCGGCGCAGATGGGACTTCCGGTGGACCAGATCGTCGTGGCCACCAACAGCAACGACATCCTGGCCCGGGCCCTGCGGGACGGGGACTACGCCCGGGGCGAGGCCGTGGCCACCCAGAGCCCGGCCATGGACATCCAGATCGCCTCGAACTTCGAGCGCCTGGTGTTCGAGGCCTCGGACCGGGATGCGGCGACCACCGCGGCCGCCTTCGAGCAGTTCGCCCGCACCGGGGCCGTCACCCTGCCCGACGGCGCGCGCCGCTACATGGCCCACCGGTTCCGGGGCGATGCG
>DAINBM010000325.1:0-3340 GCA_036732965.1 Caulobacteraceae bacterium
ATCTGGCTGGCCTCGTCCTGCACCTCGATCCAGCCGCCGGTATAGGCCCGCAGCTTCTGCACGTCCGGCGCGGCCGCCGGGGGCATGCGCAGGCCCCGGGCGGACCAGGGGGTGCGCGCGGCGGTGAAGTCTTCCGTGGCGAGGAGCCGCAGCGCCCCGTCCGGACCACCCCGCAGGGCATTGACCCGAAGGTCCACCGGGGCCCGGGGCAGGATCAGGGCCTCGGCCTCCGCCTTCCAGCTGTCCCCGAACTGGGTCTTGAAGGCCTCGACGATGAATTGGGGAGCACCCGCCTCGACCCAGTCCGGGGCCGGGGGCGGCGTCCGGTCGAGGATGTCCCGCTCCGCCCCGTCGATCGGGGCCGGGTGGTGACCGCCGGAAAACAGGGCCTCGATCTCCGGCGTGGCCAGTCCGTCCAGGTGACGCAGGGCCCCCAGCACCAGGGCACGCCCGTCCTCTGCGTCCATGAGGTGCGTCAGGCGCACCCGGGCGCGCAGGGTGGAATAGACCCGCTCGGCAATGGCGCGACGATCGCCGGAGCCGGCGAAGCGATGCTCCCGCCCCCAGGCCTTCAGCACACCGTCCGCCGGCGCGCGGCTGTCGCGGATGAGATCGAGAACCTCGATCGCGGCCTGCAACCGCGCCCCTGGGGTCACGGCATGACGAGGGGTGCGACAATCATCCCCAGACCCGCGATGCTCACCAGCCACACAAGCGAGCGCAGCTGCTGCACGCCGAAGGCATAGAGGGGCAGATAGACGATACGCGCCCCGAACCAGATCTCGGCCCCCAGGGTGACCATGTCGGTCTCGCGTTGGGTGACATGGGCCACCAGCACTGCGGCAATGAACAGGGGCAGGGTCTCGAACAGATTGTCCTGAGCGCGCTTCAGCCGCCCGCCCAGCGCCGACAGGGCCGGAAGATCGGTCTCGTCCCGGGCACCGGTGTTCCACTTCAACCCGTACTGACCGGTGCGGACCATGTCGAACAGGATGATCTGGACAAAGGCCAGGATGAGGGACCAGACGACGAGGGACAGGGCGAGCGTCATGTGCGTTTCTCCACGTGCTACGCCCTTGTGGGATAGTTGGGCGCTTCGCGGGTGATCTGTACGTCATGGACGTGGCTTTCGCGAAGCCCTGCCCCCGTGATGCGAACAAATCGCGCGCGACGCTGGAACTCCTCGATGTCCGGCGCGCCCACATAGCCCATGGAGGCGCGCAGCCCGCCCACCAGCTGGTGCAGGATGTTGGAGATGGGCCCCTTGAAGGCCACCTGCCCCTCGATCCCCTCCGGCACCAGCTTGAAGGTGTCGGACACCTCCTTCTGGAAGTAGCGGTCGGCGGAGCCCTGGGCCATGGCGCCGACGGAGCCCATGCCGCGGTAGGACTTGTAGGACCGCCCCTGATAGAGGAACACCTCGCCCGGGGCCTCCTCGGTCCCGGCGAACATGGAGCCCATCATCACCGTGGTGGCACCCGCCGCGATGGCCTTGGCCAGGTCGCCGGAATACTTCACCCCGCCATCGGCGATGATGCAGACATCCGTGCCCCGCGCCGCCCGCGCCGCGTCGGAGATGGCGGTCAGCTGGGGCACGCCCACGCCGGCCACGATCCGCGTGGTGCAGATGGAGCCCGGTCCGATCCCCACCTTGATGGCGTCGGCCCCGGCATCGATCAGGGCCCGCGCCCCGTCATAGGTCGCGACGTTTCCGGCGATCACCTGGACGGCATTGCTCTCGCGCTTGATGCGGCGGACGGCTTCGGACACATGCACCGAATGGCCGTGGGCGGTGTCGATGACCACCGCGTCCACCCCGGCCTCGATCAGGGCCATGGAGCGCTCAAAGCCCGCATCGCCGACGGTGGAGGCGGCCCCCACCCGCAGGCGGCCCCGCTGGTCCTTGGCGGCGGCGGGGAAGGCCTCGGCCTTCTCCATGTCCTTGACGGTGATCAGGCCGACGGCGCGGTAGTCGTCGTCCACCACGATCAGCCGCTCGATCCGGCGACGTTGCAGCAGCGCCCGGGCCTCGGCCTGGGTCACCCCCTCGCGCACGGTGGCGAGGTTCTCCCGGGTCATCAGCTGCCCGGCGGTCTGGCTGCCGTCGATCTCGAAGCGGACGTCCCGGTTGGTGAGGATCCCCACCAGACGGCCCGTCTCCCGCTCCACCACCGTAAAGCCGGACACGTGACGCCGGGCCTTGATCTCGCGGACCTCCGCCAGGGTCGTTTCCGGGTGGATGGTCATGGGATTGATGACCATGCCGCTCTCGTAGCGCTTCACCTCGCGCACGTGCTCGGCCTGCTCCTCGGGCGTGAGGTTGCGGTGGATCACACCCATGCCCCCCGCCTGGGCCATGGCAATGGCCAGCCGGCTTTCCGTCACCGTATCCATCGCCGACGAGATCAGCGGGATATTGAGCGGGATATCTTTCGTCAGACGTGTTGCGGTCGAAACCTGACCCGGCATGACGACACTTTCGCCGGGTTCCAGCAAAACATCGTCGAAGGTGAGCCCTTCGCGAATCTCCATCGAGACACTCCGTTTTGCGGGGCGGATATAGCGCAAACCCGGCGGAAAGGAACCCCTAATCGGCAGCACCGGCCCGCAGTGGGCCCTCACCGGTGGGGCTGGCACGGGACGGCGATGCACGCTAAGCAGACCGTCCCTTCTTGGAGACGCAGGCATGTCCTCGGAACCCAGGGGCCGCAAGGCCCGTTCGCGCGGACTGGTGTCCGAACTCGCCAGTGCGGTGTGCGGCCTCTATCTCGACCTGTGCGGCTGGAAGATCCGCGGCGACTGGCCCGCCGATCCCAAGGCGGTGATCGTGGCGGCCCCCCACACGTCCAACTGGGACGGCATCTACATGATCGCGGCGGCGGCCTATTTCCGGGTCAAGCTGGGCTGGATGGGGAAGAAGAGCCTGACGACCGGCCCCTTCGGCTTCATCGTCAAGTGGCTGGGCTGCGTGCCCATCGACCGCTCGGGCAGCAACAACATGGTCAGCTCCATGGCAGAGGCCTTCGCCGCCCGGGACGAGATGCTGCTGCTGGTGCCGCCGGAGGGCACCCGGGGTCTGGTGCGGGAGTGGAAGTCGGGCTTCTACCACATTGCCCGGGTGGCCGGTGTGCCACTGATCATCGCGGTGATGGACTACGGCACCCGCACGATCCGGATCGCCACCGTCTTTCACCCGACGGGCGACGCCGCGGCCGACATCCCGGCGATCCAGGCCTATTACAAGGGAGCCGTGGGCCTCCACCGGGAGAACTTCAAGGTCGCCGACTAGGGCGTGGACTCAATAGCTCTGATCCACAGCCTTGCCGATACGAGAGCGACT
>DAINBM010000326.1:0-3336 GCA_036732965.1 Caulobacteraceae bacterium
ATTCACCCAGCTCGTCTACCCACAATCCCCGTTAACCTGAGTTCCAAGCCGTGCTGAGTAACCGGGACGGCTTGCCATCCGGCGGCGGTCTCGCTAGAAGTCCGCCCTTCGCTCATCCCGCGCGCCGCAAGGCGTCGGCGGTTTCGCGCCTGGAGAGGTGGCTGAGTGGTCGAAAGCACCGCACTCGAAATGCGGCGTGCCTTTACGGGTACCGTGGGTTCGAATCCCACCCTCTCCGCCAAATGACGTTGAATTTGCAGTTTTTCCGAATTCCCGCACTTTCCTTGCAAGTGTCCGTGGGGCATTCCTCCGACTGCGGTTTCAGGCGGGCTTGACGTCCGGTTTCGGGCGGGGTGCCCGGGGCAGGTGTCAACCCATGGCGAACGTCGACCCCTTGGCGTATGGTCCGGCATGATGACAGGATGTGACCCACCGAGCGGCTGTGTCGTCGCCGTGGCGAAGGATGCGTCGCATCGCTTTTCCAAGCCATTGGTCGCGTCCATCACCATCATTGCCGGGCTCGGCGTCGAAGGGGATGCGCACCTCGGAGTGACGGTCCAGCATCGGTCTCGTGTGGCCGCCAATCCAGCGCAACCCAACCTCCGACAAGTTCACCTGATCCATTCGGAACTCTTCGATGAACTCGCCGACAAGGGGTTCAAGGTCGCTCCCGGTGATCTGGGCGAGAACATCAGCACACGCGGCATAGACTTGCTGGATCTGCCCCGAGGCAGCCTCCTGCGGATCGGGGAGACGGCTGTTCTCGAAGTGACGGGGTTGCGGAACCCGTGCCACCAGATCGAACTCTTTCACGGCGGGCTGCTGGCTGCCGTTCTTGATCGAGGGTCCAACGGGGAACTCATCCGGAAATCCGGCATCATGACGATCGTCCGTGCGGGGGGTGTCGTTCAGCCCGGTGACCCGATCACTGTGGAGTTGCCCCCACTCCCACACCTGCCGCTTGAACGCGTCTGAGCACGGCAGCTGTTCCCCCAACCCCACCCCGGGCACCGGCCGACCGGCCGGGCCCGGGACTTTCGGGGAACGGGATCAGACCTCGGTGACGAACTGGTCGAGGGGGCGGCGGACCTTCTGCAGGTTCACCAGCCAGTCGCCGTCTTCCTGGCGATAGCCGAGGGGGATGATCACCACGCTGCGCAGACCGCGGGCCTTCAGGCCCAGGATCTCATCCACGGCGGCGGGGTCGAAGCCCTCCATCGGGGTGGCGTCCACCGCCTCGAAGGCCGCCGCGATCAGGGCGGCCCCGACGCCGATATAGGCCTGGCGGGCGGCGTGCTGGTAGTTGGCCTCGGTGTCCCGCTGGGGATAGGTGGCCAGCAGCATCTGCCGGTAGTTCTCCCAGCCCTCGTTCTTGAAGCCGCGGATCTCGTTGGTCAGGTCGAACATGTGGTTGATCCGGTCCGCCGTGTAGTTGTCCCAGGCGGCGAAGACCAGCAGGTGCGAGCCGTCGGTGATCTGGGCCTGGTTCCAGGCGACGGGCTTGATCCGCTCGCGCACGGCGGGATCCCTGACCACGATGATCTCGTAGGGCTGCAGGCCGCTGGAGGTGGGGGCGAGGCGGGCCGCCTCGACGATCCGGGCCACCGTGTCGGCGGGGACGGCCTTGGCGGGGTCCATCTTCTTGGTGGCATATCGCCAGGCGAGGCGGTCGAGCAGGGGCGAGGTCTCGGTCATGGGTCTTTCGGTCTCCAGAGGGACAGGCCGCGCCAGTGGGCGGGCCCCGGGGGCTATATAGGCCATGTGCCGTCCGGGACCGCGGGGCAGGTGCGCGATCACCGGACGAATTTTTCTGGTGGAAGGGGGAGGTCCCCTGGTGGCGGGGCGGCCATCGCCGGGTGATGCGCCCGAGGGACTGGAGCGGGCAGAGGGAATCGAACCCTCACGAGCAGCTTGGGAAGCTGCCAGGCTACCACTACATCATGCCCGCGGTAGGGGCGTTCCTTAGCCGACAGGATCGAACGGGGTCAATCGCTCACGGAAAAATAGCGCCGCCGACGGCTGGGCGGATTTCTGACGCCGGCGGGCCCCCGTCAGCGGGACGCCTTGAATGCGATCAAGGTGAGGCTCTCATTCCGTCGCGGGTCCTGCTGGCTGGTCTGGATCGCCGCGGCCACCTGCCGGCGGACGGTGGCCGGGTCGCTCAGCTTGGGGCGCGCATAGGGATCGAGGCCCTCCGCCAGGGCCGTGCTGCCGTAGAAATAGAACGGGGCGTCCGGATCCTGTGACGGGGCCTGCACATCCACGAAGCCGCTTTCGACCAGAAGCCGTCGCAGACTGGGCTCGGTAAACAGGGTGAGGTGACGGGGCGCCTCGAGACCGATCCAGTGCGGACCGAAGCGGGCCAGGCCCTGGGCGTCGAGATTGGGCAACGCCACCCACAGGCGGCCGCCGGGCTTCAGCAGGCGCAACGCCTCGCGCACGGTGGCGACCGGATCATGCACATGCTCCAGGACATGGTTCAGGGTGATGTGATCGAAGCTGTCCGCGGCGAGGGCGGGGCTGGGCAGGGTCCCCAGATGCACCTCAAGCCCCCGGGACCGCGCCCCCTCGACGGCCACCGGATCCGGTTCAAGACCCGTCACCGCGTATCCGCAGTCCCGCGCCACTTCCAGGAAGGCCCCGTCGCCGCAGCCCACGTCGAGCAGGGTTTCCGTTCCGGCACCGGGGGCGGGCAGGTGCCGGACGAACACGTCCTGTCGCGCGCGATCCAGGGGACCGAGCAGCGCGGCCGCCAGCCACGCCGGTGCCGCATGGGCAAAGGCGTAGCCGTAGCGGCGGTTGAGATCGCCATTGCGCATCCAGCCCTTCAGGTTCCGACGCCGGGAGGGAAGCCGGCCGGGTTTGGGGGCGCTGTGGGTATAGTAGCGGCGATAGGCCAGACCGATCGTGTCCGCCGTGGGTCTCGGGTCCAGATAGGCGCAATCACATCCACGGCAGCGATGCAGGGTCCATTCCCCCGGCGCGGCCCGGAAGACTCCGTCGATCAGGCCGGCGAACATCACGTCCCGTTCGGGTCCGGCGCATGCGGGACAGCGACCGAGCTGCTCCAATACGAGGGTTTCCGGGGTCGGCACGCCATCCATCGTCGGGCGGACGGTATCGGTCATGGTCCGGATCAGTCTCCGTGCAGGAACGGTGGTGTGACGGCCCCGGCGGCAACCCAGGCCAGGGACCGTTCGCCCCGGTCGCAGAGGCCTGTGCCCCCGAACCGGACCGTTGGATAGCGCAACAGGGTGCGCCGTCAAGCCGGGCGCGCCCGGACCCAGGGCTAGGAATCGGGGTTAACGGACGTGAGCGGCCAAGACCCCGCTGAGA
>DAINBM010000327.1:0-3336 GCA_036732965.1 Caulobacteraceae bacterium
AACCGCGAAGGCTGGCCGCCCGCGCCGCCGCCGCCCGCATGGCCGAGAGCCTCGGGGAACCGGTGGGGGAGCGGGTCGGCCTGCGTGTCCGGTTCCAGACCCTGGTCTCGCCCCGCACCCGGATCGAGGTGGTGACCGAGGGGGTCTTCACGCGCATGGCATTGTCGGACCCCACCCTTGCCGGCGTCTGCGCCGTGATCTTCGACGAGTTTCACGAGCGCAGCCTCGACGCCGATCTCGGTCTGGCCTTTGCCAGGGATGTGCAATGCCTGCTTCGGGAGGACCTGCGGATCGTGGTCATGTCGGCGACCCTCGATGGTGCGGCGGTGGCCCGACTGCTGGGCGACGCTCCGGTGCTGTGCAGCGAGGGGCGAAGCTATCCCGTCGACACCCGGTACGTCGGCCGGGATCAGACGCTCCGCTTGGAGACGCAGGTCGCCCGCACGATCCGCAGGGCGCTGGCCGCGGATCCCGGATCGGTGCTGGTGTTCCTGCCCGGGCAGGGGGAGATCGGACGGGTGACCCGCGAACTCGAAGCGCTCGGGCTGCCGGAGGACGTGATGGTGTGCCCGCTCTATGGGGCCCTCGGTCCCGCGGACCAGGACGCCGCCATTCGCCCGCCGTCCCTCGGTCGTCGCAAGGTGGTGCTGGCAACGTCCATCGCCGAAACCAGCCTGACCATCGAAGGCGTCCGTGTGGTGATCGACAGCGGACTGTCCCGGGTCCCGCGCTTTGCGCCCGCCACGGGCCTCACCCGGTTGGAAACCGTGCGCGTCAGTCGGGCCGGAGCGGATCAGCGCCGGGGTCGCGCCGGGCGGACCGAACCGGGAGTCTGCTGGCGCCTGTGGGACGAGCCCCAGACCCGCGCCCTGCCGCCGTTCTCCACCCCGGAAATCCGGGAATGCGATCTGTCGGGTCTGGCCCTTGCCCTGGCAGAATGGGGTGTGCGGGATGCCTCGGGGCTCGCCCTTCTCGATCCGCCCCCCGCCGGGGCCTTCCAGGAGGCACGGGCCCTGCTGCAGCGGCTGGGGGCCCTTACCGAGGTCGGCGATCTGACAGCGCATGGCCGCAACCTCGCCGCCCTGCCGCTGCCGCCGCGGCTGGCCGACATGGTGATCCGCGGGGCCGCCGCTGGCCGGGGGGGCGTCGCGGCGGAACTCGCTGCGGTGATGACCGAGCGCGGTCTCGGCGGAACCTCCACGGATGTGGCAGATCGGCTCTTGCGGTTCCGGACGGACGGGTCCCCTCGCGCCCGAGATGTCCGGCAGCTGGCGGACCGCTGGGCCCGCGCCGCGTCAGTCCTGCCCCGGGCAGACGAGCCGGCCGGCGGACGGCGATCCTTCGACCTCGGCCTGCTTGTGGCTCATGCCTTCCCGGACCGCATTGCCCAGCGGCGGGAGGGCGGCGAGGGGGAGTTCCGACTGGCCAGTGGCCGGGGTGCGCGCCTGGACCCGGCCGACCCGCTCGCACGCCACGGCTGGCTGGCGGTTGCCGAGCTCACGGGAACCGGGCAGGCCAGCGATCGCATCACCCTGGCCGCGCCCCTCGATCCGTCAGCGCTCGCCGCCGCCTTTGACGATCAGTTGGACCACAGCGAAGAGGTGGAGATCGACGGGAGCGGCCGGGCCAGGTTGCGGCGACAGACCCGCATCGGTGAGTTGATCCTCACGGAACGGGTCGTGGAACGCCCGGATCGCAGGCGCCTGGCAGAGGCCCTTCTGCAACATGTGCAGGCCCGCGGCCTGCAGACCCTGCCCTGGGGGCCGGCGGCGGAGGACCTCCGGGCGCGGGTGATCTTCTGTGCCGCGCAGAATCCGGACGGCAACTGGCCGGACCTGTCATTCGAGGCGCTCGCCATTGACGCCCCGACATGGCTGTTGCCCCGGCTGGAGGCGGGCGGGCTCGCAGCGGTGTCGGCGGCAGGCCTCGATGAAATGCTGCGCGAGCGGTTGGGCTGGGCGCGGTTGCGGGAGCTGGACCG
Source organism: Caulobacteraceae bacterium (assembly GCA_036732965.1). Taxonomy (GTDB): domain Bacteria; phylum Pseudomonadota; class Alphaproteobacteria; order Caulobacterales; family Caulobacteraceae; genus CAIMFV01. The sequence continues at coordinate 1,982 of DAINBM010000327.1, forward strand.
CCTCGCGCCGGAGCGCTTCGCCACACCGGCCGGGGCGTCGCATCGCATTGACTACGGGGCCGAGGGCGGGCCACGGGTGGAGGTGCGGGTGCAGGAGCTGTTCGGCCTGAAGAGCCATCCTTGCGTCGGTGCCTGGCGCCTGCCGCTGACCCTGGCCCTGACCAGCCCGGCCCACCGGCCCATCCAGATCACCCGGGATCTGCCCGGTTTCTGGGTCGGCTCATGGCGAGAGGTGCGAACCGAAATGCGCGGCCGCTACCCGCGGCACCCTTGGCCCGAGGATCCTGCCGCTGCGCTCCCGACGACCCGGGCCAAGCCCCGCGGAACCTGATCAGGTCACCGCGTAGATCATGATGCCGGTGGCCACGGCGAGGTTGAGGCTGTCGGCACGCCCCCGCATGGGGATCTTCACGTTCACGTCGCACAGCGCCGCCAGGTCGGGGGGCAGGCCCTGCTGCTCGTTTCCCATCAGGATCAGGTTCGGAGCGCGGAACGGTGCTGCCCGGAAATCATGGGTGGCCGTCAGCAGAGTGCCGATCACGGCGCCGGGCCAGGTCTGCCTCAGGCCGATGAAGCCCGGGATATCGGCCTTGTAGATCGGCAGGGCGAAGATCGATCCCATGGTCGCGCGGACCGCCTCCACCGAAAACGGATCGCAGCAATCTCCGACCAGGATCACGCCGCCACAGCCCGCGGAATCCGCCGTCCGCACGATCGTGCCGAGGTTGCCGGGATCGCGGACAGACTGCAGCGCCACCCAGCAACTCGCAGAACGGGGGTCGAGGGTGGCGAGATCTGCGAAATGCTGATCGAAGATGGAAACGACCGTCTGTGGATTGTCCCGGCGGGAGACCTTCTCGAGGATGTCGCGGGTGACCTCGACCACCTCGCCGCCGTGCTCGGCGGTGAAACTGGCAAGGCGACGCAGCAGGGGATGCTCCGTGGCCTCCGGTCCGAACATCAGCACCCGGGGTGCCCGGCCCATCTCCATGGCCTCCGCCGCGATCTTCAGGCCCTCGGCGAGGAACTGGCCGGTGGCCTCCCGCTCCTTGCGCAGATGCAGGCCCCGGGCGGCCTTCACCGTGGGATTGGTCAGGGAACTGATCTGACGATAGGCCGTACGGGTCATCGGCCGTCCCCGGCCAGCGCGTCGGCAAGCCCCTGTCCGAGCCAACGGGCGAAGAAGGACAGGCCCAGCGCCCGTCCATCGGTCCCCGCTTCGCACAGGGCAAGCTCGCCCCAGTCGATGCGACCGCAGCGTTGACCGAGATCGCCGGTCATGAGGTGGGCCAGGGACAGGCCGGACACCCGCGCGGCATAGGTCGTGATTTGACAGAGCGTGGAAACGAACACCA
>DAINBM010000328.1:0-3328 GCA_036732965.1 Caulobacteraceae bacterium
GCCCTCATCGACTGGGGCCGGTATGCGGAGCTGTTCGCCTTCGACGAGCAGTCCCAGAGCTTCAGCCTCGAAGACCCGGCCTGACGTCGGCGCGGGGCGGGGCGCGGGGCGTGGCCCTGCGCGGGGGCTCCGTCCCGGGTTTCGGCAGGGTGAAGGGGCGCAGGCTCAGGTCCGTGGCCAGCTGACGCTCCAGTCCCGCGAGAACCATCCGCACGCTGTCGGGTGACATCAGGCCGAGGCCGGACCCGGCCTGGGTTGTCCAGCCGCCGCAGACCTCGTCCAGTCGCCGCACCCGCTCGCCCAGGGCGGACATGCAGGCGGGGGCCAGATGCAGGAACTGGGACAGGCGCTCCAGACTTCGCTGTGTCTCGAGGGCCGCCAGGGTCTCGGCCAGGGCGTCGGACAGCTCCCGCGCCTCCCGCCGGGCCTGGGTCAGGGCCCGCAGGACCCGCCCCCGGGCCAGATCGATCAGGGCCAGCTCGTCGGGCAGGGCCGGCTGGCGCGGGGCGGCCCCGGCGATCTCGTCCGCCACCCGGCAGACCAGCCCATCCATGGTGCTCAGCCGGGACCGGTAGAAGACGAGGGCCTTCCAGGCCAGCAGGACCAGGGACAGCCGCTCGCCGTTGAGGCCGAAGCGAAGCGCGATGGCCTCCGTCGCCGCCGGACCCGCGCTCTGGGCCAGGAGCTGGACGGTGGCCCGTTTCGGCATCGCCCGGGGACTGTCGGACAGGCCCAGCTGCCACTGCAGGCGCGGCGCCACCTCGGCCAGAACCCGGGCGGCGGTGGCCTCCTGCTCGGACCGGGGCACCTGGAGGTAGCAGTCGCCGAAGGGCAGCTGGAAATGGCGCCCCATCTCCCCCAGCACGTAGGGATCGAGGGACGGCAGCCAGGCCAGGCGCTGCAACATGGTCACGTCATGGGCGAGGTCATAGGCGCGATAGTCCAGTTCCGCCTGCAGCACGGTCTCGATGGCCTGGGGCTCGATGATCAGGGACTTGGTCATCAGGGTGCCCCGGCTGTGCTGAAGGGGCAGCATCAGCTTGGTGGCACCCAGCCGCCGGGGCAGGCCCCGCCGGGCCTCGTCCTCCCGCATGTTGAACTTCGCGACCACCGACCGGTTCAGGACCGGGTGGGAAAACACCGGCCGCGTCCGATAGGCCGGGTCTGCCGGCGGATGCCGCCACAGGGCGTGCAGGTCCAGACGGCTGGACAGGCGCCAGGCAGGCGTCGTCGGGATCGACGCCGGGTCCGTTGTGTCGGACGGCAGGGTGGGGACCGGGTTGACCAGGGACAGGCCCTTTCAGGCGAATACGAAGTCACCATTCACCATCTTGGCGCGTAATTCTTTCCATGACGTTCAAAACGAGGGTTATCAGGACGTAAAATCCGACCTTGGGTTGTTTTCGTGTCGATGTGCATGGGACGGGCATGGCGCCCTCCTCACGCCGGCTCGGATGGGGCAGAGCCGGGCGTTACGAGTCGAGCGTGTATCCGGGATCCTCTTCCTCCCGGCCCGGAGGCGTCTCGGTCGGACGCGCCTCCAGTCCGAAGAGGTCGGCCAGGTCCGCGATGCGCTGGATCACCTGGTCCCAGTAGGCGAGGGCCTCTGCATCCCCCATGGCGGCCACCTCGGCGGCGCGCATCACCGCGATCACCTCCGCGTCGTCGCCATATTGGCGCAGCAGGGCGACGGCCGTGGCGGACACATCCGCACCGGCGCTCACAGGCTCGACTCCGGCCGCGTTGCCGGCGGCCGGACAGCCGGGGGCCGGCCGACCCGAAGGCCGACCAACACACCGGAATGTCGAGAGAAATTGGAGCGGGCAGAGGGATTCGAACCCTCGACCCCAACCTTGGCAAGGTTGTGCTCTACCCCTGAGCTACGCCCGCTCGCGCACGAGGCCGAACCGGCCCCGCAGGAAGAGGGGCGCTTTAAAACAGACCGCGCCCGGCTTTGCAAGCGCTCAGTTGCGGGAAATCGCACGAACCGGCTCACCATCGGCCTCAGCGGCCGATCTTCAGGGACTTCAGGCGCCGCTTGTTCACGTGATCGGTCGGCGCCGGGCCCAGGTCGTCGGGGATCTCGCCCTTGAAGTAGTAGCGCTGCCAGGCCTCGCGCACCGCTTCCGGGTCGCGCTGGCCGAGCTTCTTGTTGAAGGCCTCCCGCTCCCGGATCCAGGCCTCGTACTGGTTGCGCAGGGCGTCGTCCGAGGCGAGGCTGCGCTGCACCGGCTGGACCTGGTCCATCACCCGGTGGGGGGTGAGACTGATGAAGCAGAAGGGCTCGCCCTTCTCGAAGCGGATCCGGCCGGGGCGGGTGAAGATCCAGTTCATGGTGAAGGGGAACGGCAGCCAGTCGGTCTCCACCAGCCCGGACAGGGGCTGGATGCCGTCCTTGGGCAGGTTGGGCGGACCGGCGGCGATCAGGTCCCAGCCGGGCGGCGTGCGGAACAGGTAGCCCGGATGGAAGGTCAGGATGCCCCCGCCGAAATGGGCCTTGCACAGGTCGTGGAAGTCCGGATGCGGCCGGTCGGGGCGCAGGGTGATGGCCTCGTTCTGCGGCGATCCGCTCCATTCCGCCGTGAAGCCCACCGGGCACAGCAGCTCCCAGCCGGTGGTGTTGGCCATGGTGAGCGGCAGGCAGCGATAGGGATGGCGGTTGGCGAAATGGTCCATCCACCGCCGGTCCGGCCGGCCCGGCACGATCTCGGGCGGCCGCGCGGCCACCGGGTAGCACTCGAGTTCCATCTGCGGCCTCGTGGGAATGCGGTCTCGTCCCCGCAAGGCCTAGAACATGTCGCGGGGAAACAGAAGGGCCGGAACGGCATCCCGGCCTTGACGTCGCACCCGGGGACGTGGCTCAAGCGGGGCCGCAGGTGCTGCATTGCAAGGGCCGACACATGACCGAACCCCTGGGCCGAGCCGAGCTCGAGGCCTTCCTCACGGCCCATGACATCCCCTTCGTCACCCACGAACACCCGCCGGTCTTCCGGGTCGAGGACGGACCGGAGCTGAAGGCGAGCATTCCCGGCGGCCACACCAAGAACCTGTTCCTCAAGGACCAGAAGGGCCAGCTGTGGCTGATCAGTGCCCTGGGCGACACCCGCATCGACCTGAAGGCGGCCCCCGCCTGGATCGGTTCCGCGCGCCTGTCCTTCGGCTCGGAGGATCGCCTGTGGGACGCGCTCGGCGTGCGTCCGGGTTCGGTCACCGCACTCGGGCTGGTGAATGACCCGGATCATGCGGTGCGCTTCGTCCTCGACGCCGCCCTGATGGCCCATGACAGCGTAAACTTCCACCCTCTGACCAATGACGCCACGACCAACCT
>DAINBM010000329.1:0-3316 GCA_036732965.1 Caulobacteraceae bacterium
GGCGTGGGCGAGACGGCCCACTCCGACATCGACTACCGCGCCGTGCGCGTGGCCCCCAACGAGATCGAACTGGCGACGGTGAACGTGCTCCGCTATTTCGAGAGCGGGGCCGCCATCGTCTTCTGCTCGACCCGGGAGGCGGTGCGCAAGCTCCACGCCAACCTGGTGGAGCGGGGGTTCAACGTCGTCGCCCTGTCCGGCGAGCTGACCCAGAACGAGCGGACCCACGCCCTGCAGGCCCTGCGGGACCGCCGGGCCCGGGTGTGCGTGGCCACCGACGTGGCGGCCCGGGGCATCGACATTCCCGACCTGGATCTCGTCATCCATGCCGACCTGCCCACCAACCGCGAGACCCTGCAGCACCGGTCAGGCCGCACCGGTCGGGCCGGGCGCAAGGGGATCTGCGTGATCCTGGTGCCGCATCCCAAGCGCCGCAAGGCGGACGTGCTGCTGAAGGGCGCGGGGATCACCGCCACCTGGCAATCCCCGCCCACGGCGGAGGAGATCAAGGCCCAGGACGAGGCCCGGATGATCGCCGAGGTCGCCCCCGCCGCCGAGGCGACGGAGGAGGATCTGGCGCTGGCCCGGGCCCTGCTCGGCACCCGCTCGGCGGAGGATATCGCCGCGGCCTATGTCCGGCTGGCGCGGACCCGCATGCCGTCCCCCGAGGATCTCTCGGATGCCGAGCCGGAATATCGCCCCTATCAGGAGCGGACCTACACCGATCGCACCCCCGGAGACCGCTCTCAGGGCGATCGCTTCCAGGCCGACCGGGGCCCGCGCCGCGAGATGGCACCGGAAGCGCCCCGGCCCGGCTTCGAGGACGCGGGCTGGTTCCGCATCGATCTGGGCCGCAACAAGAATGCCGAGGCCCGCTGGCTGCTGCCCATGATCTGCCGCCGGGGCCATGTGACCAAGAACGACATCGGTGCCATCCGCGTGTTCGAGCGCGAGACCCGCTTCCAGATCAAGGCCGAGGCCCTGGAACGGTTCGAGCTGGCCGCGGCCAAGGGCGAGGGTGACGGCGGCCGGATCACCCGGCTGGACCCCGATGCGGCCCCCCCGCCCCGGGACCGCAACGTCTCCTCCGCCCGTCACCGCGCGAGCCACGAGGGCACGGTGGCACCGGAGTTTCGCACCACGGACGCCGTGGCCCCGCCGAGGGAGCGCCGTCCCTATGAGGGCAAGAAGCCCTTCGATCCGGCCAAGGGCGGCACCGGTCGCGACTGGACCCCGCCCCTCGAGGGCGAAGCGCCAGCGGCCCGGGAACGGCGTCCCTATGAGGGCAAGAAGCCCCCGGGCAAGCCGTTCCACAAGGGCCCGAAGAAGCCGTTCAAGCCCAAGGGGTGAGTGCGGGGTTCGAGACGGCCCTTCGGGCCGCCTCACCCTGACAACCGTTTTAGCCCCCCACCTTCGTCATCCTGAGGAGGGCCGAAAGGCCCGTCTCGAAGGACGCAACCCTATTTCGGCTTGCGGAACTTCAGCACGAACTGGTCGGTCTTGCCGCGGATGGAGGGATCGAACACCAGGGCGGTCCGGGGATCGGCCGGGTTGCGCAGCAGGTCCGACGATCCCTCGAACACGAAGCCCGCCGCCTCCACGTCCTTGCGCACCACCGCCTCATCGATCCGGTGCAGGGTCTTGGTGTCCGCCGTACCCGATCCCGCCGGGGCCGAATGGTCGACGATCAGATAGACGCCGCCGGGCTTCAGGGCCGCGAAGATCGCCTTGTTGATCGGCAGCAGGTTCGGCGGGCCGGACGACGGCCCCATGGGATTGTAGAGGTCATGGTAGTTCTGCGCGGTCCAGATCAGGTCGACGGGACCGTCCGGCGGGGCAAAGCCGCCTGAGGAAATCACCACGCTGGTATTGGGGTGGGTCGCCGCCCAGCCCTCAACCACGGCAGTCAATTTGGCCATGTAGTCCTTCGCCGGGGCCGGCACCGTGGCATAGACATGCCCGGTCGGCCCGACGATGCCGGAGAAGACGAAGGTGAAATAACCGCCGCCGGGGATCAGGTCGACCACCCGGTCTCCCGCCTTGATCCCGGCAAAGGCGGCCAGCTCCAGCGGCTTGCGGGCGGCGTCGCGGGCCACATCGTTCGACGGACGGCCGGGATCGGCCAGGGGCGAGGCCGGTGCTGCGGCCTGGGCGATCACCGGCACGGACACGCCGGCCGACATCAGGGACAGGCCAGCGATCATCGCCGCGGTCAGGGTCTTCATGGGGGCTTCTCCAGGTTGTCCTGACCCGAGGTTAACACGCTCCCGCCCGCTGACGAGGGGCGAGGTGTCGAGATTACCAAAGCTTCATCCGGCCCCGCCCCTTGTCGCCACCCACGGCTGAGGTACCCTCCCGGTCTGCGCTGACGCCCCACCCGAGAAGGTCGTGCGCGAAGGAGGACGACCATGACCCTCACCCGCCTGCCGCCGGTGAAGACGACGCTCCAACCCAGCAACCATCCCTACATGAACGGGGCCTGGACGCCGCTGCACGAGGAGGTGGATGCCGATGACCTGGTGGTGCTGTCGGGCGAGATCCCCAAGGATATCGACGGGGTCTACATCCGCAATACCGAGAACCCGGTGCACCAGCCCCTGGGTCGCTACCACCCCTTCGACGGGGACGGCATGCTGCACCAGATCGCGTTCCGGGACGGCAAGGCCAGCTATCGCAACCGGTTCGTCCGCACCCGGGGCTTTGCGGCGGAGCAGGAGGCCGGCGGGTCCCTGTGGGGCGGACTGGCCGACCCGGCGCAACTGGCCAAGCGGCCGGGCTTCGGCGCTCACGGATCGCTGAAGGACAGCTCCTCCACCGATGTGGTGGTGCATGCCGGGATGGTGCTGTCCACCTTCTACCAGTGCGGCGAAGGCTATCGCCTCGATCCCCTGACCCTGGACCCCATCGGGGTGGAGGCCTGGGTGCCCATCGACGGCATCTCCGCCCATCCCAAGGTGGACGAGCACACGGGCGAGCTCCTGTTCTTCAACTATTCCAAGCACGCCCCCTACATGCACCTGGGCCTCGTGGGCGCGGACAACAAGCTGAAGCGCTATGTCCCGATCGATGTCCCGGGACCCCGCCTGCCCCACGACATGGCCTTCACGGAGCGGTTCGCCATCCTGAACGACCTGCCGGTGTTCTGGGACGCAAAGCTGCTGGAACGGAACATCCACGCGGTGCGCCTGCACGAGGGCCTGCCGTCCCGCTTTGCCCTGATCCCGCGCCGGGAGGGCGACGGCCCGGTCCGCTGGTTCGAGGCCAGCCCCACCTATGTGCTGCACTGGCTCAACGCCTATGACGACGGGGACGAGGT
>DAINBM010000330.1:0-3314 GCA_036732965.1 Caulobacteraceae bacterium
GCCCCGGCGTCGCGCATCCATCTGTTCAGCGGATCGCTGGGGGCCTACTATCTGGCAAAGTCGATCCGCTCGCCCAGGATCAGCGCATGGCGCAATGCCGCTGCGGCCCTGTTCGTCACCGACGCGCTGAAGCCGGTCTTGAAGGCACCCAAGCGCCGCAAGGGCGCTCCGGCCCCGGCCGCACGCTCCGCCCCGCTGGCCATGGCACCGCAGGTGGAGACTCCCGTCGCCACCGGTCCGACGCCGACACCCCCGGCGCCGGTACCGCCCGCCTCCGGTCCCGGTGGCCCGGCGGGCGGTGCACCGGCTCCGGCACCGAGCGGGGACACCACGCCGGGCAACCCGACCACGGCCGGTGCCGCCAACGACCCGGCCACCGCCGCCGTCGGGATCAGCCCGGGCCAGGTCCACGCCGCTGCGCCCCAGTTCTGGACCCCGCCGCCCCGGCCGGACAGGAACACCATCGCACCGCTGTCGCCCGTATCGGGCGGGATCGCCGGACCGGGCCTGCAAGGGGACGGCTCGGAGCACGGCCTTGCCCTCGCGAGCGGGACGGCCCCGGCACCGCAGATGGCCGCACGCCCCGCCGAGGCGGCCAGCGGGGTCCCCACGGGTGAGATCCTTCAATGGACCGGCTTTTCCGGAGCCTCGGACACGGCCGCGCGGCTCGCGGACTGAGGGCTCGGGCGGCCGAGATCGCTCGACCGCGACCGGAATGTCATGGGCGATCTCGTCGAGATCACTGCGATGCCGAAATAACGCCGGGCTCGTTCATCTGGCGTCATTCACTTGTTAAGGATCTCTGGACTACCGTCGGCTCAGGAAATTCAGGAGTCCCCGCCGATGAAACCGGAATCCTCCAACAAGATCGACGCTGCCTCCGCCATTGAACTGATCTCGTTCATCGTCCGGGGGCAGGAATTCTGTGTCGATATCAGCGACATTCTGGAGATCCGGGGCTGGGCCCAGGAAACGCCCATCGCCCAGGCTCCGGACTATGTCCGCGGCGTGATCAGCCTGCGGGGGGTGGTGATGCCCGTCGTCGACCTCGGTCTGCGCCTGGGCATGGGGCCCACCGCCGCCGGCGAGCGCAACGTGATCGTGGTGGCCCACCTGCCCGTGGGCCAGGTCGGGCTGCTGGTCGAGGCGGTCTGCGACACCATGATGATCCATGCAGACCAGATCCAGGCCTCCGACAGCGTCGCCGGCAATGTGGCACCGGACTTCATCCGCGGCTTCCTGCCCCTCGAGGACCGGATGGTCACGGTCCTGACCCTCGGCAAGATCTTCGACCCGGCCCTGCTGGGCACGGCCGAAGCCGCAGCCGCCTGAGACCCGCCTCCGGCGTCAGCGGCCGCCGAGCACCTCCCGGGCCCGGTTCAACTGGGCGGCAAGACCGGGGGTGCCTCCGGCGTCCGGATGCGCCTTGCGGATCTGCTTGAGATAGGCGGCCTGCACCGTTGCCGGATCGGCATCCACCGCCACGCCGAGGATGTCCGCGGCGGCCTGACGGCTCATGGGGTCCCGGGCCGACGCCGACGCACCCGGCCGTGAGGCCCATTTTCCGAAAGTGACGCCAAGCCCTGCGCTGTGCCGCGTCCAGAGGAGGGCCAGGATCCCGACGGCCCCCAGCCCGAGCCCCAACGGCCCGTCGCCTCGCACAGCCAGGAACAGCCCCGCCACGAGGGCTGCGACCCCCAGGGTGCCGGCACCCGGCCGCCACTCCCCCGCGCGGAGCCTTGCCAGAAATCGGCGCACCGGCCCGCCGATCGCCACTCCGAGCAACAGCAGACACAGGGCCCCGATCAGGGTCATCAGCGGGGCGGGCTGGCCGCCACCGGCCGGTAGACCCGCGCCGACGCCTTGACCCCGGCTGACTTGGGAGCGTCCGCCGCCTGTGTGGTCCTGGGTTCGATCAGATCCCCGAGCCCGGCGGCCTGCATGACGGCCCGCAGTTCCTGCCGCGCGGCCACATGGGTCAGGGACACCGGCACCGGCCGCACGGTGGTGGAGAGGTCCGCAACCGTCAGACCGAACGGGAACAGCTCGCGGAAGATCACCCGGTCGCGCATGCCCGGCCCGACGCGGAAGCCCACCCGCTTGGCCAGGACATCGATCCGCTCCTCCAGCCGCTTGCGGTTGCGGGCCTCGGAGGTGGCGAGGCGGTTGCGCAGCACCACCCAGTCGAGGGACTGCCGCTCGCTCAGCATCTTCTGCTTGCGGGCCTCCCAGACCACTTCGGAATAGACGCTGGGACGGACCAGTTCCAGGGTAACCGGGTCCACCTGACCCAGCATGTCGAAGTCCACGAAGCTGTCGTTCATCGGCGTGATGATCAGGTCCGCCTTGCCGTGGGCGAGGCGGGACAGGCCGGTATCGGATCCGGGGGTGTCGATCAGGACGAACTGGGCCTCCGTGGCCACCGCGGCAAAGGCCGCCTCGAAGGCCGCCGCCTGTTCGTCCGCCGGGAGCTTAGCCAGCCGGGTGGCCTCCTCGGACAGCGGCAGGGCCCAGGGCATGGGCACCTCCACCCCGTTGGCCTCGGACCAGGTCCGGCGGCTGGCGAAGAAGTGACCTACGGACTGTTGCCTCAGGTCGAGGTCGATCACCGCGACCCGGGCCCCCGCGTGCAGCAGGGCCGTGGCGATGTGGATGGCCAGGGTGGACTTGCCCGCCCCGCCCTTCTCATTGCCGACAACGATGATCTGCGCCCGGTCAGTCGGTCGCGGTGGCGCACCCCGCGTGGGGGACATCTGGCTCAAGCATGGCTCCATCGTCTGGAAAAACGACTCACTCAACCCGTGCAGCACGGGTCGCAGAGTTAACACATTGGAAGGGATTGCTCACGGAATTCCGTGCGCCACGAAGCCCCTACCAGGCCCCCAGCTCCCGCAGGGCCCTGGCCAGCTCCGGCGGGGCCGTTTCGCCCCCCGCGCCGTCGGACAGGTCCGGCGGAGCCTCCTCGGGCTTCAGATAGCGCCACCCCTGAAACGGCCGCCGCGGCGCGGCATGGGTCCGGACCACAGGCAGGCCGACGATGATCTCGCACCGGGCCGCCTGCCCCTCCCCGTCGGTCTCGACGGCGAGAATCGGCTGGCGACACTGGATCACGCCCTTGATCACCCAGAACAGGGACCCACCGTCGACCAGCTCATCGGCGCGCTTGGGCGTCTGACGGGTATGGACGCGCCGCCGGGTCTGGCCGCGCCAGTAGGCCTCCAGGTCCTCGACGCGCTCGACGCCGACGCAAAGCTTGATCAGATGAAGTGACATGCCGTCGTGATAGCCGAGTCCCCGACGGGCGGCGAGCCTGC
>DAINBM010000331.1:0-3313 GCA_036732965.1 Caulobacteraceae bacterium
GACCTTCAGCACCTTGAGATTGGCGGTGAAGTCGGCCTTGGCGGTGATCTGACCGGCGATGTTCGTCACTGCCTGAGCTCCGGTGGGATCCGCCACCGTCGCCTGGGCCGCGGCACCGAACCGGTTGGATGCCGCCTGGACGCCCGCAATGGCGGACAGGAGCGGGGAGACGCCGGAAATCGCGCTCATGGGAGGACCCTCGCAGTGGACGGGGCATGATCCCACGGACGCGGTTAAGCGCGGGTTCGGGGAGATGGTGAACGGCTCATCGCGCGTCGCGCCGCGCCGCAGGACGGAAGGCCGTCAGTCCGCCAGGCAGGCGTCCACCAGCTCATCGAGTCCCAGCCCCCGGATCGGGTCGGCGGCGGGCAGGCCCGTCTCCGCCGTGGCGGCGGCCAGGGCCGCCTGCGCCCCCGCCGCGTCGAGGGCCGAGGTATTCAGGCTGATCCCCGCCACCCGGGCCGCCTTGTTGGTCAGCCGCGCCGCGCGGACATAGTCGGAGATCGCCTCGCCGAGGGACGGGATCGGATAGTCCTCCACCCCGTCGATCACCGTGCGGCCGGGCTCGTGGCACAGCACCATCACGTCCGGCTGAGAGCCGTGCACCAGACCCAGCGTCACCGCCGCATAGGCCGGGTGGAACAGGCTGCCCTGTCCCTCGATCACGTCCCAGTGGTCGACGGCCGCGTTCGGAGAGAGGGCCTCGGCATAGCCCGACAGGAAATCGGCCACCACCGAATCCAGCGGCACCCCCTCCCCTGCGATCATGATCCCCGTCTGGCCCGTGGCGCGGAAATCGGCGGCCACGCCCCGGGCGCGGAAAGCCCGGGTCAGCACCAGCGCCGTGTACTTCTTGCCAAGCGCGCAGTCGGTGCCGACGGTCAGCAGCCGCCGGCCGGTGCGTTTGTCGCCGGTCCCGTTGGCCGCGGGCGGGGCCGGGGTGCGGACATTGATCAGCCGTCGACCGAGCCGGGCCGCCGTCTCGGCAATCGGGGCGCTGGACTCCAGCCGGTCGTGCATGCCGCTGACAATGTCGAGACCGGCCTCCAGGGCCTCCACCAGGGGCGCGACCCAGTCGGGCTGCAGCTTTCCGCCCACGGGGGCCACGCCGATGACGATGGACCGGGCCCCGGCGGCAAAGGCCTCGGCCGGGCGCATCTCCGGCAGGCCGGTGCTCACTGTGCCCCCCGGCAGTCGCCACTGGGCCACGCAGTCCGGCCCGGCCCAGTCCTTCAGGCCGAAGGCCGTCTTGGCCAGCACGGGATTGGTGGTCGCCCCCAGGAACAGGAGATAGGGCCTCGGCAGTTGCAGCATCATCGGACGGGTCTCCCGCACCGGCCCCTGACACGGCGCGTCAGAAAAGTGCCGGCACCGACACCTCGCCGGTTGAGCGGGCGTCGGTCCGTCTCTAACGTGATCGGCAATCACGCACAAACCCGGGAAAACGCGTCCATGAGCGACTTCAAGATCGACGGCTTCACCCACGACCGGTTCGCCGCCGCCCGGCCCGCCTTCACCGCCAACTTCATGACCGGGGCCGATGTCGGGGCCAGCTATTGCGCGACGCTGGAGGGGGAGACGGTGGTCGACCTGTGGGGGGGCTTTGCCGACGAGGCCCGCACCCGTCCCTGGGAGCGGGACACCCTCGTCAATGTCTATTCCACCACCAAGACCATGACGGCGCTCTGCGCCCTGCTGCTCGCAGACCGGGGCGACCTGGACTTCTCCGCCCCCGTGGCGAAGTACTGGCCGGAGTTCGCCGCCAACGGCAAGTCCGGCGTGACCGTGGCCATGCTCATGAGCCATTCCGCGGGCCTGTCCGGCTGGACCGCGCCGATGACGGCCACCGACCTCTATGACTGGGAGAAGGCCACCTCCCTGCTGGCGGCCCAGGCTCCCCTGTGGGCTCCGGGCTCGGCCATCGGCTATCATGCCGTGACCCAGGGCTATCTGGTGGGGGAGGTCGTCCGCCGCATCAGCGGCCAGTCCCTGGGCACCTTCTTCCGCAAGGAGATCGCCGAGCCCCTGGGGGCGGACTTCCACATCGGCCTGCCGGCCTCGGAGGACCACCGGGTCGCGGACCTGATCCCGCCCCCGGGCGGCGCGCGCCTCTCGGAGGGCGTGGCGGCCTTCTACCACACCATCACCGACAACCCGCCCATCGATCCCCTGCAGACCCGGACCCGGGGCTGGCGCGGGGCCGAGATCCCGGCGGCCGGCGGCACCGGCAATGCCCGCTCCGTGGCGGAGATCCACGTGCTGCTGGCCAATGGCGGGGTGGCCAAGGGCAAGCGTCTGCTGTCCGAGGCCGGGTGCCGCAAGGCGCTGGAGGTCCAGATCGAGGGGCCCTGCCAGGTGCTGGGCGTGCCCCTTCGGCTGGGCATGGGTTTCGGCCTGCCCAGCGCGGTCGTTCCCCTGCCCTCCCCCAACACCATCTACTGGGGGGGCTATGGCGGCTCGCTGATCCTGATCGACATGGACCGGCGCACGACGCTCGCCTATGCCATGAACAAGATGGCACCGACCACGGTGGGGGACATGCGCTCGGTCATGGTGAACATGGCCGTCTGGCAGGCCCTCGCCAGCTGAAGGGGCGGATAAGCGGCTGCGCGACTATCGCAGACGGGGCTTTTAGGCTAAGCGTCCGCGGATGCTCTCCCAAAATATTGATCCCCCCCTCGCCAAGGCGCTGGCCGACCGTGGCTACGAGACCCTGACGCCCGTCCAGCTGGCGGTCATCGAGCCGCAGACCGCAGGCCGCGACCTGATGGTCTCGGCCAAGACCGGGTCCGGCAAAACCGTGGCCTACGGCCTCGCCATGGCCGACAGCCTGCTGGCGGTGGACGGCAGCCTGGCCCCCGCCGCGGCCCCGTCCGCCCTGGTCATCGCCCCCACCCGGGAACTGGCCATGCAGGTGCAGCGGGAGCTTCAGTGGCTCTATGCCGGGGCCCAGGTGGTGTCCTGCGTGGGCGGCATGGATCCCCGGGCCGAACGCCGGGCGCTGGAGCGCGGCTGCCAGATCGTGGTGGGCACGCCGGGCCGTCTGCGCGACCATCTGGAACGGGGCCAGCTGCAGCTGGGGTCGCTCGCCTGCGTCGTCCTCGACGAGGCGGACGAGATGCTGGACCTCGGCTTTCGCGAGGAACTCGAGGAGATCCTCGACGCCACGCCCAAGGACCGGCGGACCCTGCTGTTCTCCGCCACCCTGCCCAAGCCCATCGTGGCCCTGGCCTCCACCTACCAGAAGAACGCGCTGCGCCTGGTGATCGGCGGGGGCGAGACGGCCCATTCCGACATCGACTACCGCGCCGTG
>DAINBM010000332.1:0-3307 GCA_036732965.1 Caulobacteraceae bacterium
CCGTCCAGTAGAGCATCGCCCGGACCAGTCCTTCGTCATTCCATTCCACGGGATGCGACAACCGGTCGAATCCCGCGCCGATGAGGCTGAAGATCACCGCCAAATCCACCAGCGGTGCGGCGGTTGTCAGGAAGATCTGGAACAGCCAGATCTGCGGCAGGGCGATGAAGCCCAGTGCCGGACGCTTGCGGTTGAACAGGTCCCGGCGATGCTTCCAGACGCATTGCAGCGTGCCGAAGGACCAGCGGAAGCGCTGCTTGAGCAGACCCTGAACGGTCTGCGGCGCCTCGGTGAAGGCCACGGCCTCCGGATCGAACTCGACGACCCACCCGGCGGACTGGGCCGCCAGGGTCAGGTCCTGATCCTCCGCCAGGGTGTCATGCGGAAAGCCGCCCAGGGAGTCCAGCGCCTGTCTGCGCCAGGCCCCCACGGCACCCGGGACCACGGTCACGGTGCCCAGCGCCGCCAGGGCGCGTCGTTCGAGGTTCTGGGCCGACACATATTCCAGCGCCTGCCAGCGGGTGACGGTATTGACCTGGTTGCCCACCAGGGCATTCCCGGCGACGGCCCCCACCCTCGGGTCCCGGAACCAGCGGGCCAGGCGACCGATGGTGCTGCGCCCGAACAGGGTGTCGGCGTCCAGGGCGACGATGATGTCCCCCCGGGCCGCGGCGAGGCCCCGGTTGAGCGCCATGGCCTTGCCGCCGTTCTCGAACCGCAGCAGACGCACCATCGGGTGGTCCTTGAAGTGGGTCTCCACCTCGGCGGAGGTGTTGTCCTTCGAGCCATCGTCGATGACGAGGATCTCCATGTTCGTCCAGGCGGACTGGAGCACCTGCCGGACCGACGAGGCGATCACCGCCTCCTCGTTGTAGCAGGGGATCAGCACGGTGACGAAGGGACCGGTCTGCGGATCAATTTCCTCGGGAGTCCGGCGGTCGATGCGGATCCGGTGGTAGACGGCGAGCACGGCGAGGAACAGAAGGCGTGCCATGCCCACCACGATGGCGGTCAGGAAGACTGCGGCGACAAACTTGTTGAAGTCCCGCACGGCGGTGAACACCGCCCGGTCCAGCAGCAGCTGGAAGGCGTCCCGGGCCGCGGGCGGCATGGCTTGGCTGGACGGCATGTCCACCAGATCCGCCACGGTCACCAGCTGATATCCCTTGGCGCGCAGGGCATCGATCAGGTGCGGGAGGGCCTCGATCGTATGGCTGCGGTTGCCGCCGCTGTCATGCAGCAGCACCACCTGGCCCGCGACCTCCGGATTGGTCTCCGCCAGTCCGGCCAGCGTGCGGCTGACGATCAGATTGCTGTCGGGGCGGTTCCAGTCATCCGGGTCGATGCGCAGGCCGACCGTCACATAGCCCAGCTTCTGCGCGGTGATCAGCGGGGCCAGTTCCGCGGCGGTGGAGGGCGAGGCGTCTCCCAGATAGGGCGGGCGGAAGAAGCGCAGGGTGCGGCCCGTGATGGTCTGGAACAGACGCTGGGTCAGGTTGAACTCCAGCGGCACCGCGCTCGGCGGTTCATCGGCGATGTTGGGGTGGGTATAGGTGTGGCTGCCGACGATGTGGCCTTCCCTGACCTCCCGGCTGACGATTTCCGGATAGTCCTCCATGTTCCGACCGATGACGAAGAACGTCGCCGGAGCATTCCGGGCCTTCAGGATGTCCAGGATCTTCGGGGTCCAGCGGGGATCGGGTCCATCGTCGAAGGTCAGGGCGACCTTGCCCGGCCTCTGGCCGAGCCGCTGAACGACCCACGCCGTGGGAAACACCTGGTAGGTCTCGTCGCTGACGAGACCGGTCGGCTTGTCGAGGGTCAGGCTGCGCTTGCCGGGCGTCGGCTGGGCCGACACGTTCAGCACTTCCCCGGACCCGTTGAAGTCGATGTCGTGGCTGGCGGGCATGTCGGACAGGGCCGCGATGGATACGGTGTCATACCGGCGGCTGAGCAGGGACCAGATCCCCGGATCCTCGGCCCCCAGGCGCCAGACCGCATAGCCGCGCGGGCGCCAGGCGTCGGCAATCTTGATCTGGTTGTAGAGGGTGGCGGCGTCGAGGAACCACACCTCGTGCGGAACCTGCTTGTCGTCCGCATAGCGGAACGTCGGGTTCAGGGCTGTATGGTCGAAGACCAGGGGGACGCCCGCATCGTGGGCCGCCTGCATGGCCTCGTGGAAGGTGACGGCCTGGGCGTGGTCTTCCCCCTTGGCCCAGTCATAGCCGTAGGCCCCCAGCGCCAGCACGATCTTGTTCGGGTCGAGGCCCTTCAGATATTCCGACAGCTTGCGCTGGAACCAGGCCTGGGAGGCCAACGGGCCGGGGGATCCGGTCTGCCAGTGCTCGTCATACATCATCGGCACGATGGCATCGGCGGCCTTCTGCAGGGCGCGCAAGGGCCATTCCGTGTCGTCGACGGGTACCGTGACCCAGATCTCGCGATTGGACGGATTGAAGGCGAGGTTCGCCTCGGCGATGAACTGGGGGTAGGCCGCGAGGGCCTCCGGCGTCAGGTTCTCGAAATCGAAGATGTAGCCGGAAAAGCCGCGCTGTTCCGCCAGGGTCTGCAGATTGCGGATCAGGGTGGCGCGGCCCCGGGGCGAGCGCAGCAGCTGTTCGATAGGCTTGGTGACCCAGACCCCGTCCACGGCATTGTGCACCACCGGCATGATGGCGGGCCGCGTCTTGGCATTGCGGATCAGGGCCTCCGCCCGGGGATCGGACGTGGCGGTGAGCTGGCCATCCGATGTCGAGACCATCACCCACTGGGGGGACAGAACGTCGATGTCCTGGAGATGTTCCCTCAGGCCCTGCGCGGCCTGTTCATCCCAGCTGACATAGAAGGCCACGGTCAGCGGGCGGGTGGCGCTGCCGTGGACCCGGGGCCGTTTGGGCGTGGCCGTCCAGGGCGTGGCCCGGCGCGGGACCTTCACGTTGAGCGCCGTCAGGGTGTGAGGGTCGCGGAACCGGACCTCCGGCACGTGGGGGGCGAAGGCGAGGGTGGCGGCGAAGGCGGCGAACATGGCGAGGCAGATGGCAATGGCCAATCCGCCCAGCAATCGGACGTTGCGCGCACGGCGACCGCTGGGGTCGTGGAAGACATAGGCCTGGATCGCGCCGGGCCTATTCTTGGGGGAAGCCATCTTGTCGCCGCTCATCCACGGGCCTGGCGCGCCGGTCGCCGCCGAAGTCGCTGAGTCCAATAGGCCCAAGCTGAGCCCGCGTCAAAGCCCAGCCCGAGACGCCAGGCGCTGATCCCCGCCACGGCCGGAAGGATCCATACCATCCGCGCGTGATAGCGGGCA
>DAINBM010000333.1:0-3303 GCA_036732965.1 Caulobacteraceae bacterium
TGCACGGCCACTGGATCGAGCCGACGGCCTCCAGCCTGTCATAGCTGACCCCGGAGAAGGAGGGCGTCAGCCCGGCGACCTCGTCCATGATCTGCGACGGGTGGGTGTAGGCCATGGGGTAGCCGAGGGCATTGGACAGCAGCTGTGTCACCTCCCAGTCCGCATAGCCATTGCGCGGGCGCATGACCTTGCGGACCCGCTGGATGCGCCGCTCCGCATTGGTGAAGGTGCCGTCCTTCTCGAGGAAGGTGCAGCCGGGCAGGAACACATGGGCATAGTTGGCGGTCTCGTTCAGGAACAGGTCCTGCACCACCACGCATTCCATGGCCGCGAGGCCTGCGGCCACGTGCTTGGTGTTCGGGTCCGACTGCAGGATGTCCTCACCCTGGATGTAGATGCCCTTGAAGCGGCCGGCCACGGCCTCGTCCAGCATGTTGGGAATGCGCAGGCCGGGCTCCGACCCGAGGGGTACGCCCCAGGCCTGCTCGAACAGGTCCCGCGTCCCGTCGTCGGACACGTGGCGATAGCCGGAGAACTCGTGGGGGAAGGAGCCCATGTCGCAGGCCCCCTGGACATTGTTCTGGCCCCGCAGAGGGTTCACGCCAACGCCGGGACGGCCCACATTGCCCGTGGCCATGGCCAGGTTGGCGATGGCCATGACGGTGGTGGAGCCCTGGCTGTGCTCCGTCACACCGAGGCCGTAATAGATCGCCCCGTTTCCGCCGGTGGCATAGAGCCGCGCCGCCGCCCGCAGTTCCGCCGCCGGAACGCCGGTGACCGCCTCGGTGGCTTCGGGGCTGTGCTGGGGCAGGCTGACGAATTCCGCCCAGTGGGCATAGGCCTGCAGGTCGCAACGCTCCCGCACATAGGTCTCGTCCGTCAGTCCCTCGGTGACGATCACATGGGCCAGAGCGGTCAGGACCGCCACATTGGTCCCGGGCCGCAGGGCGAGGTGATGGTCGGCCTCCACATGGGCGGAGCGGACCAGGTCGATCCGCCGGGGGTCGATCACGATGAGCCGCGCGCCCTGGCGCAGGCGCTTCTTCATGCGCGAGGCGAACACCGGATGGGCGTCTGTGGGATTGGCTCCCATCACGATCATCACGTCGGAGTGTTCGACGCTGTCGAAGTCCTGGGTGCCCGCGGAGGTGCCGAAGGTGGTCTTCAGCCCGTAGCCGGTGGGCGAATGGCAGACCCGGGCGCAGGTGTCGACATTGTGGTTGCCGAAGGCGGTCCGCACCAGCTTCTGCACCAGATAGGTCTCTTCATTGGTGCAGCGGGAGGAGGTGATGCCGCCCACGCTCTCGCGCCCGTACTGGCCCTGGATGCGCCGGAACTCCGCGGCGGTGTGGGCGATGGCCTCGTCCCAGCTGACCACCTTCCACGGATCATTGACCGAGGCGCGGATCATCGGCTCCGTCACCCGTTCCCGATGGGTGGCGTAGCCCCAGGCAAAGCGGCCCTTCACGCAGCTGTGCCCGCGATTGGCCTTGCCGTCCTTCCAGGGCACCATGCGCACCAGCTCCTCGCCGCGCATCTCCGCCTTGAAGGTGCAGCCGACCCCGCAATAGGCGCAGGTGGTGATGGCCGAATGCTCCGGCTGGCCGATCTCGATCACCCGGGTCTCGGTGAGGGCGGCCATGGGGCAGGCCTGGACGCAGGCCCCGCAGGAGACGCATTCGGAGGTCATGAAGGCCTCCGACTGGCCCGGTGACACCCGGCTGCCGAAGCCCCGCCCGGCGATGGTCAGGGCGAAGGTGCCCTGGACCTCCTCGCAGGCCCGGACGCAGCGGGAGCAGACGATGCACTTGGACGCGTCATAGGTGAAATAGGGGTTGGAGGCGTCCTTGTCGGCCTTCAGGTGGTTGGCCCCGTCATAGCCGTAGCGGACCTCCCGCAGGCCCACGGCACCGGCCATGTCCTGCAGTTCGCAGTCGCCATTGGCTGCGCAGGTCAGGCAGTCCAGCGGGTGGTCGGAGATGTAGAGCTCCATCACCCCCTTGCGCAGCTTGGCGAGCTTCGGGGTCTGGGTGGAGACCGACATCCCTTCCGCCACGGGCGTGGTGCAGGAGGCCGGCGTCCCCGCCCGACCCTCGATCTCCACCAGGCAAAGGCGGCAGGAGCCATAGGCGGCCACGCTGTCGGTGGCGCACAGCTTGGGGATGGTGGTGCCCAGTTCCTTCGCCGCGCGCATCACCGAGGTCCCCTCCGGCACGGTGACCTGCACCCCGTCTATGGTCAGGGTGACGGTCTTGTCCGAGCGGACGGCGGGGGTGCCGTAGTCGGTTTCCTGGATCAGGGACATGGCGGCTACTCCGCGGCCCGGCGGGCATCCGCGCCGCCGAAATCTTCAGGGAAATGCTCCAGTGCGCTCATCACCGGATAGGGGGTGAAGCCCCCGAGCGCACAGAGGGAGCCCAGCTTCATGGTGTCGCACAGGTCTTCCAGCACGGCGATGTTGGCCGCCCGCGCCTCGCCGGCGACGATGCGGTCGATGACCTCCACGCCCCGGGTGGAGCCGATGCGGCAGGGGGTGCACTTGCCGCAGCTCTCCGCGGCGCAGAACTCCATGGCAAAGCGGGCCTGCTGGGCCAGGTCCACCGTGTCGTTGAACACCACCACGCCCCCGTGGCCGATCAGGCCGCCCCGGGCGGCGAAGGCCTCGTAGTCGAAGGGGGTGTCGAACAGGCTCCGGGGAAAATAGGCGCCCAGAGGCCCGCCCACCTGCACCGCCCGGACCGGCCGCCCGCTGGCGCAGCCGCCGGCAATGTCGTCCACCAGGTCGCCCAGGGTCAGGCCGAAGGGGGCCTCGAACACACCGCCATGGACCACGTCCCCCGCCAGCTGGATGGGCATGGTCCCGCGGGACCGGCCGACGCCGAACGTCTGATAGGCCGGAGCCCCCTCGGCCAGGATGAAGGGCACGGCGGCCAGGGACAGGACGTTGTTGATGACGGTCGGGCAGCCGAACAGGCCCTTGTGCGCCGGAAGCGGCGGCTTGGCCCGCACCTGACCGCGACGGCCCTCCAGACTTTCCAGCAGCGCCGTCTCCTCGCCGCAGACATAGGCCCCGGCCCCCACCCGGACCTCCATGTCGAAGCCCCCGCCCAGCCAGCCGTCGGCGCGGGCGAGGTCGATGGCCGCCTGCATCTTGGCGATGGCGAAGGGATATTCCGAGCGGATGTAGACATAGCCGTAGTCGGCCCCCACGGCGTGGGCGGCGATGGCCATCCCCTCCACCAGCAGGAACGGGTCGGCCTCCATCAGCAGGCGGTCGGCAAAGGTGCCGCTGTCGCCCTCGTC
>DAINBM010000334.1:0-3273 GCA_036732965.1 Caulobacteraceae bacterium
TGGCCCTGGATGCCGATGTCGAAGGTGTGGCCCAGCCCGAAGGCGTCCGCCACCTCGGCGATGCGGTCCGGACCTATGCGCAGGGCCATCTGGTAGAAATAGACGTCGCAGCTGGACTTGATGGCCTCGGCCATGTCCACCGAGCCGTGGCCGTGGGCCTTCCAGCAGTGGAAGTAGCGACCGCCGAAGAAGAACTGGCCGGAGCACTGCACCCGGTCGTGCTGCGTCACCAGGCCCGACTGCAGGGCGGCCATGGCCGTCATGGTCTTGAAGGTGGAGCCGGGCGGGTAGAGGGCGGAGATCGACTTGTCCAGCAGGGGCTGGTGGTCATAGTCGTGCAGGGCCCGGTACTCCGCCTCCGCCACGCCGGAGACGAAGCGGTTCGGGTCGAAGCTGGGGGCCGACACCAGGCACAGCAGGTCCCCGGTATGGATATCGATGACCACGGCGGCGCCGCTGTCCTCGCCGAACACCTCCAGCGCCCGGTTCTGCACGTCGGCATCCAGGGTAAGGACCACGTCCGCGCCGGGGGTCGGCCTGCGGTCACCGGCGGGGTCCTCGCGGATCACCCGGCCGACGCTGTCCACCTCGATCTTCTGACCGCCCGGGCGGCCGCGCAGCTCCGCGTCGAGGGACTGCTCCACGCCGGACTTGCCGATGCGGAAGCCCGGATGCAGCAGCAGCGGGTCGATCTGGCCGTCCGGCGTGGCCTTCCTCGCCCGCTCCAGATCCGGCTGACTGACCTTGGAGACATAGCCGATCACATGCGCAAAGGCCCCGCCGAAGGGATAGACCCGGCTCTCGCCCATGTCGGCGATGACGCCGGGCAGTTCGGGCAGGCGGGCATTCACCCGGGTGAACTCCCCCCAGGTGAGGTCGTTGGCCACCGCGACCGGCACGGCCCGGGGGGTGATCTCGAGGTCGCGGAGCACCTGTCGGCGGCGGGCCGGGGTGACGGGCACCAGGAGGCTCACCTGGTCGAGCAGGCCCTCGGCGTCGTCCACCTCGTCCCGCCGGACCAGCAGGCGGAAGTCCGGCCGGTTGGAGGCAATGGCCACCCCGTTGCGGTCGAGGATCCGGCCCCGGGGCGGGGGGATCAGCCGGAAGCGGAACTGGTTCTGGCTGGCCATGGTCTGGTAGCGGGCGGCTTCGGCCACCTGTAGCTGCAGGAGCCGGCCGGTCAGTGCGATCCCGGCAATGCCCAGGACCCCGCCGATCAGGAAGGTCCGCCGGTGGAACACCCCCTGGCGCTCGTTGACCTCGTCGAAATAGATGTGCGGTTCCATCCTGCGCCCTACCGGAAGCGGATGTCGGCGTCTTCGAACTGTTCGATCAGCCGACGCGCAAACGGGAACAGGACGATGGTCACACCCGCCTGCCAGACGGTGTTGATCAGGTTGGGGGTGGCGTGGACGCGGGCCACCACCACCAGATAGGCGACGATGAAGGCCAGCGTCGTGAACACGCCGTACCAGACCCACAGCACCCGCACCGACTGGCCCACCATCAGGTTCCGCACCAGGAGCGCGATGCCGTAGACCAGGATCAGGCAGAGCGCCCACAGGCCCAGGGTTCCGTGCCAGAACAGGTCCAGGAACAGGCCGGTGAGCAGCAGCAGGAACGGTCCCAGCACCGACGGCCGGATCACCGCCCAGGCGAAGGCCAGCACCATGGGAAACACCGGCTCGGGCAGGGCAAGGCCGAGAAAGCGCGCGGGCGCCGCCACGATCACCGTCCCGAACAGGCAGACGAGCGTGGGCACGATCAGCCAGGACCAGGGCTGCAGGGGCTGGTAGGCCGCCATCAGCGATGTCCCGGAGCCACCGCCACCGGATGCCCGGGGGCCGTGCGGGCGGGATGCAGGACCTTGGGGCCGTGTGTGCCCGACGGGTGGGGCGCGGCCGCCGCGGGGGCCGGCACAGGCTTGCCCGGGGCGGGCTTTGCCACGACCGGGCTCGTCGCCGCCGGCTTGTCCCTCGCGGCCTTGTCTGCCGCCGCCTTGTCCGTGACGGCCTGGGCCTCGGCAGAGCCGGGGCGGGGAGTGGCGATGCGCGCAGCCACGGCCTGGTCGATCTGGGCCTTCTCCCCGGCGCTGATCGGCGGCAGGACCCGGTTGTTCAGGGCCTGATCGTCCACCAGCTGGCTGAAGTCGGTGAACAGCATGATCCGCACATAGTCCAGCGCCGAGCGGTCCGAATAGAGCCGCACCCGCCACTGGCCGAAGATGTCCTTGTCCGCCACGCCCACGGGCAGGCCCCGGGGATACAGGCCGCCATCGCCGGAGGTGAGGATCACGTCCCCGCGCTTCACCGGGTCATGGCCGCGCAGATAGGAGAGCTTGGGCGCATCGCCCCCGTCCCCGGCGAGGATGGCCCGGGCATTGGAGGCATTCACCAGCACCGGCGTGCGGCTGTCCACATCGGTCAGCAGCAGCACCCGGCTGACGGTCTTCGACACCCCGACCACGCGGCCCACCACCCCGTGCTCGCTCAGCACGGGATTGCCGATGCGGATGCCGCTGTCGGACCCGGCATCGGCCAGCCGGGCATGGCTGAACGGGCCCCGGGCGTCGGCCACGACCCGGGCCGTGACCATCTTCGCGGCGGGTTCCGTGCGCAGCTGCAGCAGCGCCTCGTAGCGGCCGTTGATGTTCTGCAGGCGCTGGGCCGTTTCCTTGTAGGCCATCAGGTCGGCCACCTGCTTCTTCAGCCGGCGGTTCTCGTCCACGGCGTTGAAGTAGTCGCGCACATAGTCTCCGGCGTCCCCGGCCCAGCGCAGGGGGGCGGCGAACAGGGCCGACACCGGGCCCACGGCCTCGTCGAACTGGCTGCGGGCCGGGGTCGGGGGCGCGTCGGCGCCCCGGGTATTGGAGTGGTGATCCTCGATCATCAGGAACAGGGCCGCGACCCCCGCCGCCAGGGTTGCGACAGTCGCAGCCCAGGCCAGAGGAATCCTCAGATCCTGCAGCGGACCATCCCTGAAGGACACCCTACCCTCCGAACGAAAATGCGAGGATGACGCGGACGGTCATCCGGCCGACCGACGGTCGCCTTAAGCCAGCGAGGCGTCAAGCACGCCCTTCATCCATTTCGGATGCTCGAGCACCTTGCCGCAACCCAGCGCCACGC
Source organism: Caulobacteraceae bacterium (assembly GCA_036732965.1). Lineage (GTDB taxonomy): Bacteria > Pseudomonadota > Alphaproteobacteria > Caulobacterales > Caulobacteraceae > CAIMFV01. The sequence continues at coordinate 3,129 of DAINBM010000334.1, forward strand.
AGGACAGGGGATCGTCGGCCACGGTCACCGGCAGGCCCGTATGGTCGCGGATCTCCGCATCCAGACCGCGCAGGAGGGCCCCGCCGCCGGTGAGCATGATGCCCTTGTCGGCGATGTCGGCGGCCAGTTCCGGCGGGGTGGCTTC
>DAINBM010000335.1:0-3251 GCA_036732965.1 Caulobacteraceae bacterium
AGGGCATCGTCGGCCGCGCTGTCGGGCGGATGGGTCACGCGGGGGCCTTGCTCTTGCGGGTCAGGGATGAGGTCTTCGGCAGCCGCCTCTGGCCGCCGCCGTTCATGATATGACTATATCTGCGAGCCTCCCCCGGTCGAGGGGAGCGGTCATAGAATTTTGCTGTGGAACCTGCACAAATGGTTGAGGGCACGAGGAATTCGGCGGGGCCGGGGCAGGGCGCAGGCGGGCTGCCGGCCATCCGTGTCCGGGTCCATCCCAGAGGCTGGCGGGAAGGGCAGTCCCGCGCCGCGGATCGTTCGATCCCGGAGGAAACGCCCGTGGCCCTGGTCTATGACGGTGCCACCGAGGCGGTGATGATGGCCACGCCGGCCGATCTCGAGGACTTCGCCATCGGTTTCAGCCTGACCGAGGGCCTGATCCGTCACCCGGCGGAGATCCGCGGTCTGGAGATCCTGCCCATGGCCGACGGGATCGAGGCGCGGATGTGGCTGGTGCCGGATCGCAGCCGCGAGGCATCCGTCCGTCGTCGGACCCGGGCCGGTCCCACGGGGTGCGGCCTGTGTGGCGTGGAGAGCCTGGCCGAGGCCGGGCGTCTGCGGCAGTCCCGGCCTTTGCCCTCCGTGATGCCGGTGACCGCGGCGCAGGTGCTGGCTGCGATGGCCGAGCTGGACGCCGCCCAGTCCCTGGGGCCGGAGACCCGGGCGGTGCACGCGGCCGGGTTCTGGCGGCCCGGGGCGGGGCTCGTCACCCTGCGGGAGGATGTCGGGCGTCACAATGCCCTGGACAAGCTGGTCGGCGGGCTCGCCCGGACGGGGGAGGCGGATGTCGGCGGCGCGGTGCTGCTCACCAGCCGGGTCTCGGTGGAGATGGTGCAGAAGACCGCCAGCCTGGGTGCCCCGCTGCTGGTGGCCATGTCCGCCCCCACGGCGCTGGCGGTGCGCACCGCGGAGTCGGCCGGGATCACCCTCGTGGCCGTGGCCCGACGGGACGGGTTCGAGGTCTTCACCCATCCCCACCGGATCGAAATGTGATCTCGATCTAATTTCGGCACGGCCAGATGTGAATTTGCGGCTTTGCGCGACAAATCCCGGCGGGTTACGAGTGGGGTTCGCGCCGCCCGTGACCCTCGGATTCGCCTCACCGGATGAAGTACTCAGCCCTCAGCCTGTTGCGCGCCGGTCTTGGCGGACACAAGGACTGGCCCCGTGCCTGGCGGGACCCCGAGCCCAAGCCCCGCTATGATGTGATCATCATCGGCGGCGGCGGCCACGGTCTGACCACGGCCTTCTACCTCGCCGCCGTGCACGGGGTGAAGAACGTGGCCGTGCTGGAGCGGGGCTGGATCGGCGGCGGCAATACCGGGCGCAACACCACCATCGTCCGCTCCAACTACCGCCTGCCCGAACTGCACGCCCTGATGGAACTCTCCCTCAAGCGCTGGGAGGGGATGAGCGACGAGATCAACTACAACGTCATGTTCAGCCAGCGGGGCGCGCTGTTCCTCGGGCACTCCGATAGCGACATGTTGCAACTGGCCCAGAAGGGCGATGCCATGCGTGCCGACGGCATCGACGCCGAACTGATGACCCGCGACCAGGTGGCGAAGCTGATCCCCCTGCTCGATGTGTCCTCGACGGCCCGCTATCCGGTGCAGGGCGGGCTGATCCAGCGGCGCGGCGGGACGGCGCGGCATGACGCCGTGGCCTGGGGCTATGCCCGGGCCGCGGACCGGTTGGGCGTCGACATCATCCAGAACTGCGAAGTGACCGGGATGGACATCACCGGTGGCCGCATCACGGGCGTGCAGACGACCCGCGGGGCCATCGGCGCCGACCGGGTGGGGATCGCGGTGGCGGGGAATTCCGGCCGGGTGGCGGCCATGGCGGGCCTGCGGCTGCCGATCGAGTCGCACCTGTTGCAGGCCTTCGTGTCGGAGCCGGTGAAGCCGATGATCGACACGGTGATCATGACCCAGTCCCTGCACTGCTACATCAGCCAGTCGGACAAGGGCGAGATCGTCCTGGGCGGCGATCCGGACGCCTATCCCACCTACAGCCAGCGGGGCGCGCCGCACATCATCGAGAAGGCGGCGGCGGAGGCCCTGGCCCTGGTGCCGGCCCTGTCACGTCTGCGCATGCTCCGCTCCTGGGCCGGGACCACGGACATGAGCTTCGACGGCTCGCCCTTCATCGATGCCACCCCGGTGGAGGGGCTCTATTTCAACGGCGGCTGGTGCTATGGCGGGTTCAAGGCCACGCCGGGGTCGGGTTGGCTGTTCGCCCATCTGCTGGCCCGGGGCGAGAGCCATCCGGTGGCGGCCCCCTTCCGTCTCGACCGCTTCGAGACCGGCCGGACCATGGACGAACCCGGCGTCGGCCCGATGCCGCAGAACCGATAGGCGGGCCGGATCATGATGCTCATTCCCTGTCCCCACTGCGGTCCCCGGGCCCATGCGGAATTCACCTTCGACCGGCCGGTGGAGGCGATCACCCGCCCGGACGAGACGCCCGAGGCCCTGGTGCGGAACCTGTTCGGCCGGGACAATCCCCGCGGTCCGTCGCGGGAGCTGTGGCGCCACACCTATGGCTGCCGGTCCTGGATCACCCTCACCCGGGACACGGCCACTCACGCCATCACCGATGTCCGGCCTGTGGGAGCAGACGCATGAGCGGCGGTCACAGGCTTTCCACCGGCGGGCTGATCGACCGCAGCCAGACCCTGCGCTTCCGCTTCGATGGCCGCGACTTCACCGGTCATCCGGGTGACACCCTGGCCTCGGCCCTGCTGGCCGGCGGCGTGCGCGTGTTCGGACGCAGCTTCAAGTATCACCGCACCCGGGGCTTGCTCGCCGCGGGGGTGGAGGAGCCCAGCGCCCTGGTCGGCGTGGGCGAGGGCGGGCGTTTCGAGCCCAATACCCGCGCCACCGACCTCCACCTCTATGACGGCCTGGTGGCGGAGAGCCAGAACCGCTGGCCGTCCCTCGCCCTGGATGTCGGTGCTGTGAACCAGCTGATCGCGCCGTTCATCCCGGCGGGCTTCTACTACAAGACCTTCCTCGGTCCGCCGGCCCTCTGGAAGCTGTACGAGCACGTGATCCGCGCCGCAGCGGGGCTCGGGCGTCCGCCGCAGCTGCCCGACCCCGACCGCTACGAGCGCCGTGCCGCCTTCTGCGATGTGCTGGTGGTGGGGGCGGGACCTGCGGGTCTGACCGCCGCCCTGGCCGCCGCCCGCTCCGGGGCGCGGGTGGC
>DAINBM010000336.1:0-3246 GCA_036732965.1 Caulobacteraceae bacterium
TCAGGTGCCAGTGATCGAAAGGTCGTGGAGGTTCGAGTCCTCTCCTGGGCACCATCTGATCGTCCGGATACGTCCGTGGACATCAGATCTGCCGAACGCCGGAATCCCCCGAAAGACGCCATCGCTTGCGGCCCCCGCGGGAAACCGGGCATTGTGCCTCCGACAATACAGGTGCCCCGACATCGGATCGGGGCCTGCCGGAGGGTTCCTGCGCGATGAAGGCTGCCGTCTATTACGAGAACGGATCCCCGGACGTCCTGAAGTACGAGGATGTTCCCGATCCGGTCTGCCATCCGAAGGGCGTCATCATCCGTGTGCTGGCCATCAGCATCGAGGGCGGCGACACCCTGAACCGCTGGCGGGGCCCGCTGGTGCGGCATCCGCACATCGTCGGCTACCAGGCCTCGGGCGAGATCGTCGAGGTCGGGGCCGAGGTCACCCATCTGAAGGTCGGCCAGAAGGTCGCCACCGTGGACGGCTTCGGCAGCCACGCGGAACTGCGCCCCGTGCCCGCCCGCAACTGCTGGCCGATTCCCGATGGCCTCGATCCGCGGCTGGCCGCCGTCATCCCCGTGGCCTTCGGCACCGCCCATGACTGCCTGTTCGAATTCGGACGTCTGAAGGCCGGCGAGACCGTACTCGTCCAGGCGGGTGCCAGCGGCGTGGGACTGGCGGCCATCCAGTTGGCCAAGCGCGCCGGTGCCACCGTGCTGGCCACGGCCTCCAGCGACGCGCGGCTGGAGCGGCTGAAGGCCTACGGCCTTGACCACGGGATCAACTATCGGACCCAGTCCGTGCCGGAGAGCGTGATGAGGCTCACCGACAACAAGGGCGTCAACCTGGTGGTGGACAGCGTCGGCGGAGCGACCCTGCAGGGCTCGATCCTGTCGCTGGGCTATCGCGGCCGCGTGTCGATGGTGGGACAGGCCGGGCGCGAGCCGATGACCGTGGACGTGGGCAGCCTGATGGGGGGCAACCGCTCCCTCAGCGGGGTCTTCCTCGGTGCCGAGATCATGACCGACCGGGCCCACGACATGATCCAGCGTCTGATCGACGAGGCGGCGCAAGGCGCGTTCCAGGTGGTCATCGACCGGGAGTTTCCGCTCGCCGAGGCCGCCGCCGCCCACGCCTATATCGAGAGCCGGGCCGCCGTCGGCCGGGTGCTGATGATCCCCTGACCGCCGCCCGCATCTTCCTGTCCAAGTCCCGCCTGACCGCCTTCGAGCAGTGCCCCCGGCGTCTGTGGCTCGAGGTGAACCGGCGGGACCTGCGGCCCGCGGATCTCGGTCGCGGGGCCCTGCTGGCCGTCGGTCACCAGGTGGGCGAGATTGCCCGCGACCTGGTCCCGGGCGGTGTACTTATAGGCCATGACGACCGGCTGGGCGACGCCGTGAAGGAGACCCGCGCACGGATCGCCAGCGGCGCCCGCGACCCGCTGTTTGAGGCCACCTTCGTCCATGAGGACGTGCTGGTCCGGGTCGACCTGCTGCTGCCCGAGGGGGACCGCGGCTGGCGGCTCTGCGAGGTGAAGAGCGCCGGCTCCGTGAAATCCTATCATCTCGCCGATCTCGCCTCCCAGGTCTGGGTGGCGCTGGGCGCGGGCCTCCCCGTCTCCGCGGCGGAGCTCGCCCATATAGACAACACCTTCACCTACACCCGGCCCGGGGACTATGCGGGGCTGCTGCGGGTGGTGGACGTGTCCGAGCGGGTGGCGCCCCTGGTCAATCGACGGCATCTGGTCGTGACGGCAGCCCGGCGCTGCCTGGCGGGCGGCGAGCCGGATATCGCCGTCGGAGCGCATTGCAGCACCCCCTTCCCCTGCCCCTTCGGGAACCACTGCGGCGACGGTGCCGTCCCGGCCCCGGCCTATCCCCCCGAGCTGCTGCCCGGCAGCAAGGGGACCGCTGCCGCCGCCGCCCTGCGCAGCGCCGGCATCGCGGACCTGCGGGACGCTCCCGCGGATCTGGACCTGCCTGCGGACCTGGCGCGGATCGTCACCGCCACCCGGACCGGGGTCCCGTTCCACGATCCGCAGGGCTTCCGGGCAGCCGTGGCGGACTGGCCCGCTCCGCTCCGCTTCCTGGATTTCGAGACGGTGGGGTTTGCGATTCCCCGGTGGCTGGGCCTGCGGCCCTTCGAGGCGGTACCCTTCCAGTTCAGCTGCCATCTGCTGGCCCCGGACGGGACTTATCCACAGACCGACTTCCTCTGCCTGGAGGGCGACGACCCCTCCCGCGCCTGCGCCGAGGCGCTGCTGGCCTGTCTCGGCGAGACCGGTGCCATCGTGGCCTGGCATGCGTCGGTGGAGCGGGGCTGCATCCGTCGGCTGGCCCGGCTCTTCCCCGACCTGGCGACCCGGCTGGAGGCCGCCGCCGACCGGGTGGTGGACCTTCTGCCGGTCGCCCGCAACACATACTATCACCGGGACATGCGCGGTTCCTGGTCGATCAAGGCCGTTCTGCCCTGCCGTCTCCCGGAGCTGAATTACGGGGATCTGCAAGGGGTCCAGGACGGCATGGCCGCGCAGAACGCCTATCTGGAAGCCGTCCACCCCGACACCGATCCGGCGCGGCGCGCGGCCATCCGCCGCGAACTGCTGGACTATTGCCGTCTGGACACCTGGGCAATGGTGGCGCTGTACGAGTCCCTCGGCCGCGACGAGGCGGCGGAGGGTTAATAGGGCGCTAACGGTTCCATTAGCGTCCTATTAACCATCCGACACCCCCCAGACGACCGGATAGGTACCGCCGATATTGACCCCTCCACGGGTCACCTTCGGCGCACGGTCGTCCACAAGGGTGCACAGGGGCACCCCCCGGTCTGCGGCGGCGTCGAGGAGATCCCGATCAATCCCCTCCAGGGACAGTTTCAGCCGGCGGGCCCACGGGCCGTTGCTGTCGCGCCAGCTCAGATAGAGGAAGCGTCCGGTCGGCGAGCCGTGGGCGAAGGGTCCGGACAACACCACCCCGCCGCCCGCTCCCGGGGAAGCCTGCAGATCCAGGTGAAAGGTCTCGCCCCCGTCAAGGACGGTTCCGGAATGCAGGACCTCGTCCCGGTCCTGCAGACCGAAATTCTCCCGCTCCCCGGACCAGACCACCGGCCCGGACCCGAGGTAGCGGATGCGCAGGGCGACCGGCGTCCCGTCACTTCTGGTCGGCATAGAGGCGCACCAGACGGTACAGGAATTCCCGACCCTCATAGACGGAGCGCACGGAGATCCGCTCGTTCAGGCCATGGATGTGACCG
>DAINBM010000337.1:0-3234 GCA_036732965.1 Caulobacteraceae bacterium
ACCGCGCGCGCCAGTACGCGCCGCTCGATGTCGCGGCCCTTGCGCACCAGATCCGTGGCCCGGTCCTTGGCTGATCCGCTCCACGTCCTGCTCGATGATCGGGCCCTCGTCCAGGTCGCCGGTGACGAAGTGCGCCGTGGCACCGATGATCTTCACCCCCCGGGCATGGGCCTGGTGATAGGGCTTGGCCCCCTTGAAGCCTGGCAGGAACGAGTGGTGGATGTTGATGCACCGCCCCGCCAGCTTGGCGGACAGCCCGTCCGACAGGACCTGCATGTAGCGGGCGAGGACCACCAGCTCGGCCCCCGTGGACTGGATCAGCGCCCACAGGGCCGCCTCCTGGTCCAGCTTGGTCTCCTTGGTCACCGGCAGGTAGTGGAACGGCAGGTCCAGGAAGTCGAGGTTGCGATAGGTCTCCCGCGGGTGGTTGGAGACGATGGCGACGATGTCCATCTCCAGCTCCCCGCCGCGCCAGCGATACAGCAGGTCCGCCAGGCAGTGATCCGCGGCGGAGGCCATGATCATCACCTTGCGCCGCTCCGTCCGGCTGCGCAGGGTCCACTTCATCTTCAGCTCTTCGCCGATGGTCTCGAGATCCGCCCGCAGCACGGCCGCGTCGCATCCGGTCGGATCCAGCACCACGCGCATGAAGAAGCGACCGGTGTCCAGGTCGTCATACTGTTGCGCGTCGAGGATGTTGGCATTGTTCCGGAACAGGGCGCCGGAAATGCGGGCGACGATGCCGGGGCGGTCTTGGCAGGACAGGGTCAGGATCATGGGACGAGACGGATGATCACTTGTGGCGCATTCGTCAAGATTGGCGCGCCCGGCGGTCGCCTGCATTCAGACGGAGGGTCGCCTTCGTCCTCCTTCCGGTCCGGTCCTCACCTCAGGGCACCGGCACGCGCGATTTGAATTTTACCCCGTGGCGCTGCCGTTGTAAGCGACGTCCGGGTCCGCGACATCTCGGCGACGGGCCCGGAAATGAAGGTTTCAGACATGCGCGTTGCGATGATCGGGTCGGGCTATGTGGGACTGGTGTCCGGGGCCTGCTTTGCCGATTTCGGCCACATCGTCACCTGCATCGACAAGGACGCGGGCAAGATCGACCGGCTGAACCGGGGCGAGATCCCGATCTACGAGCCCGGCCTCGACCGGCTGGTGGACGACAACAAGACCGCGGGGCGCCTGTTCTTCAAGGCGGACGCCGCCGACGCCGTGCGCGAGGCCGATGCGGTGTTCATCGCCGTGGGCACGCCCTCCCGGCGCGGCGACGGCTATGCGGACCTGTCCTACGTCTATGCCGCCGCCGAGGAGATCGCATCCCTGATGCAGGGCTTTACCGTGGTGGTGACCAAGTCCACGGTTCCCGTGGGCACCGGCGACGAGATCGAGGCGATCATCCGCCGGGTCCGGCCGGATGCGGACTTCGCCGTGGTCTCCAACCCCGAGTTCCTGCGGGAGGGGGCGGCCATCTCCGATTTCAAGCGCCCGGACCGGGTGGTGATCGGCACCAGCGACCCCCGGGCAGAGGAGGTGATGCGCGAGCTCTACCGGCCCCTCTCCCTGAACGAAGCCCCGCTGATGTTCACCTCCCGGCGGACCTCGGAGCTGATCAAGTACGCGGCCAACGCCTTCCTCGCCATGAAGATCACCTTCATCAACGAGATCGCCGACCTGTGCGAGAAGCTCGATGCCGACGTGCAGCAGGTGGCCCGGGGCATCGGCCTCGACAACCGGATCGGCTCGAAGTTCCTGAATGCCGGGCCGGGCTATGGCGGTTCGTGCTTTCCCAAGGACACCCTGGCCCTGGTGAGGACGGCCCAGTCGGCGGGCGCGCCCCTGCGGCTGATCGAGACCACGGTCGCCGTCAATGACGCGCGCAAGCGGGCCATGGCCAGCCGCGTGTCCACGGCGCTGGGGGCCGACGGCCTGCCCGGATCCCTGAGCGGCAAGACCATCGGGGTGCTGGGGCTCGCCTTCAAGCCCAACACCGACGACATGCGCGACGCGCCGTCCCTCGACATCGTGCCGGCCCTGCAGGCCATGGGGGCCACGGTCCGCGCCTTCGACCCCGAGGCGCACGAGGCCCGCCAGCTGCTGCCGGACGTCCAGTTCACCGCCAGCCCCTACGAGGCGGTGGAAGGCGCGGATGCGGTGGTGATCATCACCGAATGGGACCAGTTCCGGGCGCTGGATCTCGAGCGGGTGAAGGCGCTGATGCGGACGCCGACCCTCATCGACCTGCGCAACATCTACAAGACCGACGCCATGGCGCGGTTGGGCTTCCGCTATGTCAGCATCGGCCGCCCGCCCTGCTGAACTGTTGCGGCGCAGCATCGTTGACCCGGCCTCCGGGTCAGACATGGTAAATGATTATCAAGAAATATTAACGAAATGAGCGGTCGAAACCGCCCGATCGGACGTGATTTCCCGCCGAACATTCATCGCTTGAAACCAACCATTAAACCTGACGACCTAGGCTCCTCCCATCGATTGGAGTTCAGCCCATGGCCCTGCCCCGCCCCAAGGACCCAGACGTCGTCCGCCTGCCGGTCCGTCGCGCCGCGTCGGCCCGTGTCGCCGGTGCCAACGACCTCGCCCATCCGTCTCCGGCCCGGGCGCTGCAGGACAGCCTGACCCCGGACGCCCTCGCAGCGGACTCCCTGGAGATCGAAGGCAAGTGGCATCCGGCGACGACGCTGGGCTTCGTCGTCGTGACCTGCGGCGGTTTCTGGGCCCTGCTCGGCATGACCGCGATCCGCCTCCTGCACCTGTACTGACACGCATCTGACGAGGCCGGGACACCCGATCCCAACGGATCGGCGGAACTTGTTCTTGCTATGACCGCCTCCGCGCGGCAAACAGCCCTCGATTTCGAGGGAATCCCATGACCGACACCGCCCGCCCGCTCGCCCTGCGCATGGCCGACGCCATCCGCGTCCTGTCCGTGGATGCGGTCAGCCACGCCAATTCCGGTCATGCCGGCGCGCCCATGGGTCTGGCGGACGTGGCCACAGTGCTCTGGAGCCGCTTCCTCAAGTTCGACGCCAAGGCACCCGACTGGGCCGACCGCGACCGGTTCGTGCTGTCCGCGGGCCACGGGTCGATGCTGATCTATTCCCTGCTGCATCTGACCGGGGTCAAGGCCGTGACCATGGACCAGATCCGCAACTTCCGGCAGCTGGGCTCCAATACCCCGGGCCATCCGGAATATGGTCACACGCCGGGTGT
>DAINBM010000338.1:0-3214 GCA_036732965.1 Caulobacteraceae bacterium
GCCTTCGGCCTGAACTTCCACTGGACCCACCATTTCGACGGATGGGACCTGAAGTATGTGGGCGGCTACACCCAGTATCACTACAGCCTGTCCACGCCGAGCCAGCTGAACCAGGCCTCGGACGTCCAGTCCTACAAGCTGCCGTCGGCCAGCCCGCTGCTGGGCAATCTGACCGTGTTCCCGGAGCAGGGCTTCACCTTCGACACCCAGACCAAGTGGTACTCGCATGAACTGGTGGCCAGCTCGACCACCAACGACAAGCTGAGCTGGATCGGCGGGGCCTACTTCTTCGACGAAACCGACGACAACCCGGAAACCACCTTCGCCAACAAGCAGCCCCAGCTGGGCGGCACGAACTGGAACGTCTGGAACCTGGGCAAGCTCTACACGGCGCTCAGCAACTATCCGGGCATCTCGGGCACGCCTACCGGCGCCACCGACGCCTATCTCGGCAATGTCTTCAACAGCTTCTACGCGAACAACGCGGCCAATGCCGGGAACGCCATCTACAACCCCCGGCAGAACCAGCAGTTCCTGCTGCTCGACTATCAGGCCCACGTGAACACCCTGGCCGGCTTCTTCCAGACCGACTACAAGTTCAACGACACCTGGAAGCTGACCACGGGTATCCGCTATTCCTACGACCTGAAGTCGGCCCAGGAAGAGTCGCGCTACATCTTCTTCGCGGATGTGGCCCCCTCCTACCTGTTCGGGGCCGGCACGCCGGCCATCGACCTGACGCCGTTCCTGGTGTCGAACGTGCAGCAGCGGGGCGTGGTCAGCGCGGTCAGCTATCCGAGCACGGGCAAGTATGCGGGCGACGCGGTGCGTCATCTGCGTGACCACTCCCAGGCGCTCACCGGTACGGTCAGCCTCGACTGGACCCCGGATCGGAACACGCTGGGCTACCTGCGCTACAGCCGCGGCTACAAGGCCCTGGCGCTCAACGCCGGTTATGTGGGCAACTATGTCGAAGCCAAGCCGGAAGCGGTCAATGACTACGAAATGGGTCTGAAGAAGACCCTGTTCGACAAGACCCTGACCGTCGACGTGGCGGCCTTCTACTACGACTACACCAACGACCAGCTCCAGCTGGGCCAGCCGGTGGTCTACACCCTCGGCACCACCACGCTGAACCAGTTCATCAACATCCCGAAGGCCATTGCCGACGGTGTGGAGGTGACGGCCAACTGGACCCCGGTTCCGAAGCTGCACTTCTCCCTGACCTACGGTTACAACCATACCGAGATCAAGACGGACTGCACCAATACGGGCCTGATCACGTCGGCCAATCCGGGTTGCTTCATCGACCCGTCAGACCCGCTGGCGCTGGATCCGTCGGCCCAGGCCCGCGGGACCGCTGTCGCCAACTATACCACCTTATCCACGGCGCTGCCCTACGGCATTGCCAACCTCGGATCGGTTCCGGGTGCCCTGACCAAGACCCCGGAAGTGCCGCAGAGCGTGAAGGGCAACCCGCTGCCGCAGGCACCGGAAAACAAGGTGGCGTTCAATGCGAACTACACCTTCGAATTCCAGCCGGGCAACCTGACCCTCTCCGGATCCTACATCTGGAAGGACGTGTCCTACTCGACGATCTTCAAGCGCGCCTACAACTCCGCTCCGGCCTGGGATCAGGTGGATCTGCGGGCGACTTGGACGGCGAACCGCGGCAACTACGAAATCGTGGCCTATGTGAAGAACCTGTTCGACACGATCGGCTACGACGCCGCTTCGGGTGCAAACCGCATCGACCAGGCCTTCGGAACCGTGACGGGCAGCACTGCCCATTACACCCAGCAGCGGACCTACGACATCACGCCGCCGCGTCTGATCGGTGCCGAAGTTCACTACCACTTCTGATCCCGCCTCGGGCGCCTCGGGCGACGGGGGTTCACCCTCGTCGCCCCCTTTTCTTGCTTATTCGGCGGGCACCGCGCTTCGGAAACGAGGCGCGGTGCCTTGCTTTTGCGCGGCCTGGCGAAAGTCGTGCGGAAAGCGCAGCGGGACTTTGACCTGGCGGGCCGGGGCGGAGAGAGTGGTCTTGCCCGATTGGGCGTCTTCTTCCCGCAGACTTTCAACCGCGCCCGTCAAACGGCGCGGTTTTTTTTACGGGTGTCGCGCCGCAGAGGAGCGTCAGATCGGCACCGGGCCGGAGCCGTCCGCGAACCGCCGTCCGCAGCCTTCGAGCGCCGAGCCGGAGCCGCTTCCGCCGTGGTCCGGCCCGCGCGCAATGGATTTCCACAGTGTCCGAGGGGGTTCGAGGGCCGTTGCTCTCAAAAATTTGAATTTTGCGGCACCTTCCGGCGGGAATTCTTCCCGATAGTGGTTGTGCTGCCCACTATGTGCGTGACAATAGACATCTTGGGCTCAATGGGTGAGCCCTCATGAAAGGCTCACGCGACCTAGAGGGGCGCGTGATGGGTTTTGAGGACGAGATGGCTAACGGTGTGGTTAAGTGGTTCAATCCGGCCAAGGGTTTCGGATTTATTCAGCCGGATGATGGTGGACCCGACATATTCGTTCACATCGCGGCCGTCGAGCGCTCCGGGCTCGCTGGTCTGGATGAGGGCATGATTGTCGCCTATGAACTTGAGCAGGATCGCCGCTCGGGCAAGATGTCCGCCGGTCAGATCGAAGTCCTGGGCGAGGCGCCCCCCTCCCAGCGTCGTGCACCGCCGCCTCGCTCCGGCGGATATGGCGACAGCGAGCCGCGGTCGGTCTCCGTCGGCGGGTCCGGCTCGGGCGTGGTCAAGTGGTTCAACACCACCAAGGGCTTCGGCTTCATCCAGCCGGACAACGGCGGCGCGGACGTGTTCGTGCACATCTCGGCCGTGGAACGGGCGGGCCTGCGCGGCCTGAACGAAGGCCAGATGGTGGAATACGATCTGGAACAGGATCGCCGCACGGGCAAGGCGTCCGCGGGCAACCTGCGGGTCACCGGCGAGGGCGATGCCCGTTCGCGCGGTCCGCGTCCGCCGCGCTAGTCCAAGGCACCGGTCCGGCGCGCCAGTCCGGCGCGTCTGCAAGGCTTGGCCGGGGGACGTCTGTCGCCCGGCGGGACACAACGGAAAGGCCCGTCCCCCGACTGTTTCCGCGGTCGGAGGGCGGGCCTTCTTGCGTTTGAGCGCCGTCCGGCACCCGAGGGTCAGGCCTTCAGCGCCGTCGTATCGATGGGCAGGTGCCGGATCCGGTGACCCGTGGCGGCGAACAG
>DAINBM010000339.1:0-3207 GCA_036732965.1 Caulobacteraceae bacterium
CGCGACTTTGCCGCCGCCGATGCCGCACCGGCCATCGACCGTCACGCCGCGCGCAGGGCCCTGGCCCGGCTGGAGGTTGACGAAAAGGGCCTCGACAGCCTTGACCGCCGCTATCTCCGGGCGCTGATCGAAACCTATGGCGGCGGCCCGGTGGGGGCCGAGACCCTGGCCGCGGCCCTGGCCGAGGCGCGGGATTCGGTGGAGGATGTCATCGAGCCCTATCTGTTGCAGCAGGGGTTCATCCAGCGGACGCCGCGGGGACGGATCGCGGGGGCGCTGGCCTATCTGCACATGGGCCTGCCGGTGCCGTCCGTGCCGTCCGCGCCCCCCGTCACGCCCGGCGACCTGTTCGGAGACGAAGACGCATGAGCGACGCGCCCGAGGATACCAGCCCCACCGCCGGATGGTTCGTGGGACGGGAACACTTCCTGCCCATCCGGGTCTATTACGAGGACACCGACTTCACCGGCCTCGTCTATCACGCCAACTATGTCCGCTATTTCGAGCGGGGGCGGTCGGACTTCCTGCGGGCCATCGGGGTCGGCCACAGCCTGCTGCTGGACCGCGAGGACCCGGCGGCCTTCGTGGTCACCCGGGTGGAGGTGGACTACCGGCTGCCGGCGCGGATCGATGATGCCCTGCTGGTCCGCACCACCTATGACGCCTTCCGGGGGGCCAAGCTGACCGTGCGCCAGTCGATCCTGCGGGGGGAGGCCCGGCTGGCGGACGCCGTGGTCTTCGCCGCCTGCATCGACCTCGCCGGTCGCCCCCGCCGCCCGCCGGCCATCCTGGTGGACAAGGTGCGGCCCTGGCTGGCAGCTGGGGACTGAATCGTGCCGGAGCACCGCTTCCGCCTTGCAATCCCACGGCGGACAGGGGCCATAGTTTTGTCACGCTGCGGCCGTTAAACGCAGCATCCAAGGACGGAGCCCGCCATGTTTGACAGCCTCGCCGTGACCCCGGACAGTTTCGGTGTCGTCGCGACCTTCCTGCGGGCGGATCCCGTGGTGAAGGGGGTCATGATCGGCCTCGCCGGTGCATCCCTGTGGTCGTGGACAGTGATCATCGACCGGGCCGTGCGGCTGGGGGCCCTCAATCGCGAGGCCGAACGCTTCGAGACCGAACTGGCGAACGGCCGCTCCCTCGAGGACATGGCCCGCAGCGCCGGGGACGATCCCCGCCACCCCCTGCCGCAGATGCTGCAGATGGCCCTGCGCGACACCCGCAGCCGCAGCGCCGACCCCAGCCTGACCCTGGTCGCCCTCGACCGGGCGATGGAGAGCCTGATCAGCGGGGCCGTGCGCCGGGCCGAGGACGGCCTGGGCACGCTGGCCATCGTGGCGACCGCCTCCCCCTTTGTCGGCCTGTTCGGCACGGTCTGGGGGATCATGAACGCCTTTCGCAACATCGCGGCCCTGAAGAACACCAACCTCACCGTGGTGGCCCCCTCCATCGCCGAGGCCCTCTTCGCCACGGCGATCGGCCTCGCGGCCGCGATCCCGGCCTATGTGGCCTACAACGCCTTCACCCTCGACGCCCAGCGGTTCAGCGGGCGGCTGGAGGCCTTTGCCGATGACCTGGCCTCCGCGGTGGCGCGGCGTCTGTCCGAACGCGGGGGGGCCTGAGCCATGGCCGCCTCCCTCTCCGGCCGGGGTGGCCGGGGCCGGCGGCGCGGCCGGCGCGGCCGCTCCGCCCTCAGCGAGATCAATGTCACGCCGATGGTGGACGTGATGCTGGTGCTGCTGATCATCTTCATGGTCTCCGCGCCGCTGCTCAGCGTCGGCGTGCCGGTGGAGCTGCCGAGGACCGATGCCGCGGCCATGGACGAGCAGAGCGTGCCCCTGACGGTCACCATCCGCCGGGACGGGTCGATCTTCGTGCAGGACCGCCCGGCCACCCTCGAGGAGGTGGCCCCCCGACTGTCGGCCATGTCCGGCGAGGGGGCCCGCAAGCCCGTCTTTGTCCGGGCGGACGGTGGCGCGGTCTATGCGGTGGTGGCGCAGGTGATGGCCAAGCTGTCCACCAGTGGCTTTTCCAGCATCAATCTGGTGACAGACACCGGGGCTGCGCCGCCGCCGCCCCGCGCCCGTCCCGCGACCTGACGGAGCGCCGGGCATGGCCGCCGCCGCGAACCGGACCCGTGACAGCCGACTGCCGGCCATGCTGGTGGCGGTGGTACTGCATGGTGCCGTGGTGGCGGTGGGCTGGTTCAGCTTCGTTTCGACCCCTCCGCCGGTGACGGTGGAGGTGACGCCGATTTCCCTGGTCACCGCCTCCGAGATCGCCAATGCCCGTGCCGCCGTGGCCGCCCCTGTGACCCAGGAGGCCCAGGCCCCGTCCCCCGCACCGCCGACCCCGCCGAAGCCGGAGCCGCCCCGGGCCGCGGCCGAGCCGCCCAAGCTCAACCTCGACCAGCTGTCCAGGACCCGGCCGCAGACCCTCGACCTCGAGCAGCTGTCGAGGAGCGGCAAGTCCTCCAGCCGTTCCCTCGATCTCGCCAGCCTCTCCGACCCCCATGCGAACACGACCCAGCGGGGCCCGGCCCGGCCGGAGACGGCGGAGGTGGCCCGCAAGGCGGTCGGGGCCGGCAATGGCCTGTCGGCGGACGCCCGGGCCTATCTGGCGGGCAAGCTGATCAAGCTCTGGAACCCCAATTGCGGGGTCGAGGACGTGGCCAATGTGGTGGTCCGCGTGCATATGCGCCTCTCTCCCGAAGGGCTTGTGCTCGAAGCCCGCGATCTGGAAGGGGACGATCACGGCCGCAATACCCCCGCGGCCATCCGCGCCCTCACCGCGGTGAAACAGGCCCAGCCCTATGACGGCCTGCCCCGCGCCGAATACGCCGCCTGGCGTGACGTGAACTTCAACTTCATCGCCAAGGACGCCTGCCGCCGATGACCCTCGCTCTCCGGACATTCCGCTCCGTCGCCCTGGCCCTGTCGGCGGGCCTCGCCCTGGTGGTCGCCGCGGCACCGCCGGCGGCCCGCGCCGGGGTCGATGTGGACATCAACCAGGGCAACATCCAGCCGGCCCCCATCGCCGTTCCCGCCTTCGGTGGCCCGGACGCCCGGTCGCAGGACCTGGGAGCCGACATCGCCCGGGTGATCGCGGGCAATCTGGACCGGTCCGGCTATTTCCGGCCCCTCGACCCGGCGGCCATGGTGGAGAAGAGCCTCGACATCAATGTGCTGCCCCGGTTCGCCGACT
>DAINBM010000340.1:0-3204 GCA_036732965.1 Caulobacteraceae bacterium
ATCGACATGGTGCTACCCTCATTTTATCCGGGTCGCCGGCGCGCTCATTGGAGTCGGCGCGCCGTATCGCGGCTCAGGAAGCATGCCGGGCCACGCCTTGTAAACGGCGTATCCGAGAAGTTTCAGCCGACGGAGGCCAGACGCGCCAAGGCCGCGGTCATCTTGGCCTTGGCGGCCTCGGCATCGGACAGCTTCTCGCGGTTCTCCGCCACCACCGCTTCCGGGGCCTTGGCCATGAACTCCGCATTGTCGAGCTTCTTGCGCACCCGGGCGATATCCCCGTCCAGGCCGGCAATGGCCTTGGTCAGACGGGCCCGCTCCGCGCCGAGATCAATGAATTCGGCAATCGACAGGCACCCTGTCGCCTCACCTATGACGAACTGCACCGCCCCGGCCGGGGCCTGGTCTGCGAATCGGATGGAATCCAGCCGCGCCAGGGTCGACAGCCGGTCCCGCTGACGGGCCGCCCGGCCCTGGGTGCGACTATCGGCCCCCACCAGCACCAGAGGGGCACGGGCAGACGGTGGCACATTCATCTCGGCGCGGATGGACCGCACCTCGTTCACCAGGGCGATGACCCAGTCGATCTCGTCGGCGGCATCGGCATCAACCCAGTTGTCCGGCAGGTTCGGCCAGCTGGCCTCGATCAGCATGGAGGTCCGCTTCGGTCCGAACTCGGCGATCTGTTCCCACAGGGCCTCGGTGAGGAACGGGGCCACCGGATGCAGCATCAGAAGGGCCTGATCCAGCGTCCAGGCCGCCATGGCCCGGGTCTCGGCCTTGGCTGCCTCGTCGTCCCCGTTCAGGATCGGCTTGGCGAGCTCGAGATACCAGTCGCACAACACATTCCAGATGAACCGGTAGAGGGCCTGGGCCGCCTCGTCGAAGGCCATGGCCTCCAGCGCGCGGGTCACCTCCGCCTCGGTCCGCACGGCCTCGCCGCGGATCCAGCGGTTGACCGTCTCCTTCACCGCGCCGGGATCGAAATCAGCCACCGCCACGCATTCGTTCATCTGACAGAACCGCGCCGCGTTCCACAGCTTCGTGCAGAAGTTCCGATACCCTTCCACGCGCTGGGTCGAGAGCTTGATGTCCCGGGCCTGCCCGGACATGGCCGTCAGGGTGAAGCGGAGCGCATCTGCCCCATAGGTGTCCACCAGATCCAGCGGGTCGATGACATTGCCCTTGGACTTGGACATCTTCTGGCCCTTCTCGTCGCGGACGAGGGCATTGATGAACACCGTGCGGAAGGGCACCTCGCCCATGAAGTGCAGCCCCATCATCATCATCCGGGCGACCCAGAAGAAGATGATGTCGAAGCTCGTGACGAGGGTCGCGGTGGGATAGAACCGGGCCAGATCCTCGGTCGTCTCGGGCCAGCCCAGGGTGGAGAACGGCCACAGGGCCGACGAGAACCAGGTGTCGAGCACGTCCTCGTCCTGGGTCAGGGCCGTGTCCCGGCCGTAATGTGCCCGGGCGGCGGCGAGGGCCTCGGCTTCCGTCTCCTCGACGAACCAGGTTCCATCCGGGCCGAACCAGGCCGGGATACGGTGCCCCCACCAAAGCTGGCGGGACACGCACCACGGCTCGATATTGCGCATCCACTCGTAATAGGTCTTGGACCAGTTCTCCGGCTCGAACACCGTCTGGCCGGTTTCCACCGCCTTGATCGCTGGCTGGGCCAGGGTCTTGGCATCCACATACCACTGGTCGGTCAGATAGGGCTCGATCACCACCCCGGAGCGGTCGCCGAAGGGCTGGGCGATCAGCTTGTCCTCGACCTCCCGCAACAGACCCAGCGCCTCGATCTCGTCGATGATCATCTTGCGGGCCGTGTAGCGATCGACGCCCCAGAACCGCTGCGGCGTGTTCTCGTTGAGCCGGGCGAAGGCGTCGAACAGGTTGATCAGCGGCAGGCCGTGGCGCTTTCCGACCTCGAAATCGTTGAAGTCATGGGCCGGCGTGATCTTCACGGCACCGGAGCCCTTTTCCGGGTCCGGATAGGGGTCGGCGACGATGGGAATCAGGCGGTCGGCGATGGGCAGACGCACCATCCGGCCGATGAAACGGGTATAGCGCGGGTCATCCGGGTGCACGGCCACGGCCCCGTCGCCCAGCATGGTTTCCGGCCGGGTCGTGGCGATGACGATCTCGCTGACCCCGTCGATGGGCTCTCCCTCCAGAGGATAGGCGAAGTGCCACATCTTTCCCTGGACCTCGCGGGTTTCCACCTCGAGGTCGGAAATGGCGGTCTGGAACTGCGGATCCCAGTTCACCAGACGCTTGTCCCGATAGATCAGGCCTTGCTTGTGCAGGGTGACGAACACCTTGCGCACTGCGGCGGACAGGCCCTCGTCCAGGGTGAAGCGCTCGCGGCTCCAGTCGCAGGAGGTGCCGAGGCGGCGCATCTGCCGGGTGATGGTCCCGCCGGATTCCACCTTCCATGCCCAGACCTTCTCCAGGAAGGCCTCGCGCCCCAGATCCCGACGGCCGACATTGCCCGAGGCCGCCAGCTGCCGCTCCACCACCATCTGGGTGGCGATCCCCGCATGATCGGAGCCGGGCAGCCACAGCACCGCCTCCCCCCGCATCCGGTGATAACGGGCCAGCACGTCCTGCAGGGTCTGGTTGAGAGCATGGCCGATATGCAGCGAGCCGGTCACGTTCGGCGGCGGGATCACGATGCAGTAGGGCCGGGCCTGGGGATCGCGCTTCAGGGCGGGTTCGGGCGAGAATGCGCCGGATGTTTCCCAGCGCGCATAGAGCACGGGTTCCAGGGCCTTGGGGTCGAAGATCTTCTCGAGCATGGCAGATCAGGCGGCGCTGGGTCTCAGCGTCGCCGGCTTTCCTCTTGGGCTGTGCCTGGACAGCGGGCGGCGGGACGGGGCCCGGTCGAGCCCCGCCAACGAAATGTCCCGCCTAGTATACGCGGCGGCGGGAGATCCGCTCAACCTCGGACTGAACCGTGGCCTCAACGATTGCGGTCAGGTGGCTGTCCAGCCACTCCTTCAGGAGCGGACGCAGCAGATCCTTGACCACATGCTCCAGAGTGCGCCCCTCGCCCGGCATGAACACGGTCTGGGCGAGACTTCCGAAATGGCTGGCCGCCGAGTCCGCCACGGTCTGGGACAGCAGCGTTTCATCGACGGCGGGGGCAACATAGGCCGGCTCCGGACGGCTGACCGGCTCCCGCGGCATGATCTC
>DAINBM010000341.1:0-3202 GCA_036732965.1 Caulobacteraceae bacterium
CGCTTGGCGCATCAGCGTCGTATTGCCGACGCACTCGAAGGAGTAGTCGGCACCGCCGTCGGTCAACGCCACCAGATATTGCACGAGGTCCCCGTCGACTTCTTTGGGATTGACGAAATGCGTCATGCCGAATTTCTCCGCCAACGCCTTGCGTTGCGGATTGATGTCGACGCCGATGATCTTGTTGGCGCCGACCAGACGTGCACCCTGAATCACGTTGAGGCCGATGCCCCCGAGACCGAACACCACCACATTGGCGCCCGCCTCGACCTTCGCCGTGTTGATGACCGCGCCGATCCCGGTCGTGACGCCGCAGCCGATGTAGCAGACTTTCTCGAAGGGTGCGTCGGGACGAATCTTGGCGACCGCGATCTCCGGCAGCACCGTGTAGTTGGAGAAGGTCGAGCAGCCCATGTAGTGGAACACGGGCTGGCCCTTGTAGGAGAAGCGCGAGGTGCCGTCCGGCATCACGCCCTTGCCCTGGGTGGCACGGATGGCCACGCAGAGGTTCGTGCGGCCGGAGAGGCAGAACTTGCAGTTGCGGCATTCCGGCGTGTAGAGCGGGATCACGTGATCGCCCACGGCCACGCTGGTGACGCCGGGGCCGACCTCGACCACCACGCCCGCGCCCTCATGCCCCAGGACCGAGGGGAACAGGCCTTCCGGGTCACCGCCGGACAGGGTGAAGGCGTCCGTGTGGCAGACCCCCGTCGCCTTGATCTCCACCATCACCTCGCCGGCCTTGGGGCCGTCCAGGTCCAGGGTTTCCAGCACGAGGGGCTTGCCCGCCTCGAAGGCAACGGCGGCGGTGGTCTTCATTGGTCTGTCTCCCGGATCGTCTGGTCGGCTGGGTGTGAGTCGGTGGAATGGTTACGGCGCCCGCGGGACAGCCTCAACCGGCCAGTACAGCCGGATCGCTGAATTCTTTCGCCGCCTCGGTGAACCAGCCCTTGCGCTGGCGCCAGTCGGGCTCCAGCCCGGCGAAGCGGTCGAGGCCGAGCTTGGAGATGTCGGCGAAGCTGCAGGTGCCGTCCATGATGAGGTCGCGCAACGCATGGCCGCTGGCGGGGCTGAGGCCGAAGCCCACGCCGCTCATGGTGGCCACGGTGACATTGCCCGGATCCTTCAGCCGGTCGAGGATCGGGCGACCGTCGGGTGTCGTCTCGATCACGCCGGCCCAGCTGCGGATCACCCGCAGGTGCGCAGCCTTGGGGAACAGCCCTGCCACCCGGGCGGCGAGGTTGCGCACCAGCGGCGAGGTTGGCCGGGCCTTCGGGCCGTCGGGCTCGACCTCGTCGATCCATTCGTGCGGCCCGCCCCCGTAGGCGAGGTTGCCCCGGGCGGTCTGGCGGCCGTAGAGGCCATTCCCGTCCACGGCGCGCAGGGGCATGATCTCGCAGGGCTCGGTCACCACCATCTCGGCCCGGGCCGGGGCCATGGGCATGTGGGCATCCAGCAGGGACATCAGCTGCTGACCCTGCGGGCCTGCGGCCACCAGCACATGGTCACAGCCGATGACGCCGCGGGTGGTGACCACCCCGGTCACCGCCCCGCCGACCCGCTCGAAGCCGATCACCGGGGTATGCTGCAGGATGCGGCCCCCATGGTCCTGCAGGGCCCAGGCATAGGCCTGGACGGTGCGCTGGGGATTGGCCTGACCGCCGGTATGGGCATAGAGCCCGCCCAGGGCATTGGGTCCGGCGAGCGGCACCAGCCGGCGGATGTCATCCCCGGTGAGATCATCCACCTGGTGTCCGTGGCTGCGGATCGTGGCGGCGATGTACTTGTAGTAGTCCACCTGCTTCTGGTTGATGCCGAAGATGATCTTGTGGCTCTGATGCTCGGTCGGATATCCGAGCAGTTCGTCCATCATCGGCCACAGCCGCTGCTCTTCGGCGAACAGCGGGCTCTGATAGTGGGAGCAGCCGCCGCCGTTGCGGCCCGATGCCTCCCAGCCGACAATGCCCTTGTCCAGCACCAGCACGTCCACGCCGTCCCTGGCCAGCCACCAGGCGGCGGAGAGGCCGGTGACGCCGCCGCCGATGACGACGACACTGGCCCCGCGGGGTGTTTCCGATCCCGTCATGCGTCTCTCACAGATACTTGGTGGCGGCGATGTAGGCCCAGTGATCGGGCTCTTCATCCGTGCCGATGGCCGGATAGGGAATCCACTGGTCGGGAATGCCGAACCAGACGTCCCAGTTGTTGGTCAGGTCGGGGGACTCGGCTGTCTCGCCGATCACCTTCAGGGGCAGGGGGCGCACCGGGGCGCGGTAGCCGGCCAGCGGAATGGTGCTGAGCGCGGTGTCCGTTCCGATGGCCATGGCCATGGCCGTCTGCTCCCGGCAGCGCCGGGCCTGACAGGGGCCCATGCAGGCCCGGGTCAGGCGCTTGATCTGGTCCTGATTCACCGGGCCGTCCCCGGCCAGACGGGTCAGGCTCTGGCGGCGCATGGGCTCAGACGGCTCACCCAGATAGCGGGGCGGGCGCAGATCGAGCAGATCGGCCCGGGTCACGTCCTCGCACTGGCAGATCATGGTGTCGCCCGGCGTGGCGGCCATCAGCGCCTGCATCCAGGCAAATCCATAGGCCGTGTCGGAGCCATCGACGCCGGTCACCTCGCCCAGGGCCTTCACCCCCGGCAGGCTGGTCTGGCCATCCGCCGCCATCTGGGGCACGAAGCCGCCCCGGTCCGCGTTCCGCACGATCTTCGCCCCCGCCGCGTCCAGCAGTTCGATCTGGGGCACGAGGCCGAGCGCGATCACCACCGTGTCGCAGGCCAGTGTCTGTTCCGATCCGTCGGAGAGGCTGCGCAGGGTCAGCTGCTCCACCCCGTCGATGCCGCCCGTCGCCTTCACCGGCACGGTCTTCAGCAGCACCGGCGCGCCGAGGGCGGCCAGCCGGGCCGGATCGCCTTGGGCGGTGTCGAGGGCCTCCACCAGGGCTGTGACCTCGAGCCCGCGGGCCCGGGCCTTTTCGGCGGTTTCGATGGCCAGCGTGCCGGTTCCCAGGATCACGACCCGCCGACCGGCAAAGGCGTCATAGAGGTCCACGAGGGTGGAAAAGCCCCGGGTCCCGACCACGCCGGGCTGATCCCAGCCGGGGAATCCCAGCACCAGGTCCCGGGCCCCGGTGGCGATCACCGCCTCGCCGAAGCCCACCATCCAGGCCTTGTCCAGATTGGCGAGGCCGATCACGGGAC